>NZ_JBSFTC010000061.1:0-46441 GCF_053590415.1 Nonomuraea sp. NPDC003201 | reverse complement strand
GTCCTGCTTGCCGAACGACTCGACGTTGACGAACTTCAGCCTCGTCTCCCACTGGCCGGCGAAGGAGGAGCCGGAGAAGAGGGCGAGCAGGCCCAGCCACCTCCAGCGTGGACCCGCAGGTCGAGGCCAGGATCCTGTACGGGCTGCGGGACGCGGCCGAGTCCTCGACCGTCGTGGTCGTCGCCTACCGGATGGCCACGATCGCCCTGGCCGACGAGGTGGTCTTCCTCGACCACGGCCGGGTCGTGGACCGGGGCCCGCACGAGGAGCTGCTGGAACGCTGCGAGGGCTACCGCAACCTGGTGACCGCCTACGAGCGCGAGGAAGCCGAGCGCGCCGCCATCGACCTGCAGGCAGAAGAGGAAGAAGGGGTCAGCGCATGACGGCGCAGAGCATCCAGGGCAACTCTGAACGTTCCGCGCTCGCCACGATCCGGCATGGCCTCTCGCTCACGCCCGAGTTCCGCAAGGGGCTGGCGGGCACGCTGGCGCTGGCCGTCGTCGCGACCATCGGCAAGATCATCGTGCCGATCGCGGTCCAGCAGACGATCGACACGGGGCTCAAGGGCGGCTCGCCGGACATTCCGTACATCACCAAGGCTGTTCTTATATGCGCGGCCGCGGTGCTGCTCACGGCCCTGGCCGCGTACATCATGAACGTCCGCCTCTACAAGGCCACCGAGTCGTCCCTGGCGACGCTGCGCGTGCGCGGCTTCCGCCACGTGCACGACCTGTCGGTGCTCACCCAGAACACCGAGCGGCGCGGCTCCCTGGTCTCGCGCGTCACCAACGACATCGACCAGATCAGCGCGTTCATGCAGTGGGGCGGGCTGATGATCATCGTGGCGTTCGGGCAGCTGTTCGTGGCGACCGTGCTCATGTTCGTCTACTCCTGGCAGCTCACCCTGCTCGTCTGGGCGTGCTTCATCCCGCTGATGATCGCGCTGCCGCGCTTCCAGCGCCTGCTGTCGCGGGCGTACACGATCGTGCGCGAGCGCACCGGCGACATGCTGGCGGCGGTCAGCGAGTCCGTCGTCGGGGCCACCGTCATCAGGGCGTACGCCTCCGAGGGCCGCACCGCCGAGCGCATCGACACCGCCGTGAACGCCAACCGCCGCGCCCAGGTCAGGGCGCAGACCATCGTCGGCTTCGTCTTCCCTCTGACCGAGATCGTGGCCGCCGTCGCCATCGGCGCGATCGTGCTGCTCGGCGTGCGGCTCGGCCTGTCGGGCGACATCACGCAGGGGCAGCTGGTGGCGTTCCTGTTCCTGGTGACGCTGTTCGTCTCGCCGCTGCAGACGGCCACCGAGGTGCTGAACGAGGCCCAGAACGCCATCGCCGGCTGGCGCCGCATCCTGGGCGTGCTCGACACGCCGGCCGACGTGGCCGACCCCGGCGACCAGGGCGTGACGCTGCCCCGCGGCCCCATCTCGGTCGCCTTCGAGAACGTGCACTTCTCCTACCCCGGCGGCGCGCCCGTGCTGCGCGAGGTCACCGTGGACATCCCGCCGCGCTCGCGGGTCGCCGTGGTGGGGGAGACGGGGTCGGGCAAGACCACGTTCGCCAAGCTCCTGACCCGCCTCATGGACCCGGGCGCGGGCCGCGTCACGGTGGACGGCCACGACCTGCGCGACGTCCGCTTCTCCTCGCTGCGCGAGCGGATCGTCATGGTGCCGCAGGACGGCTTCCTGTTCGACGGGACGCTGGAGGAGAACGTCCGCTACGGCAAGCCGTCGGCCACCACCGAGGAGATCCGGCTCGCGATGACCGAGCTGGGCCTGGCCGACTGGCTGGAGGGCCTGCCCGCCGGGCTGGACACCCCCGTGGGCCAGCGCGGCGAGTCCCTCTCTGCGGGCGAGCGGCAGCTCGTCGCCCTGGCGCGGGCGTACCTGGCCGACCCCGACCTGCTCCTGCTGGACGAGGCCACCTCGGCGGTGGACCCGGCCACGGAGGTACGGCTGGCGCGGGCGCTGGAGGGCGTGACGCGGGGCCGTACGGCGGTCTCGATCGCGCACCGCCTGTCGACGGCGGAGAACGCCGACGAGGTCCTGGTCTTCGACGCGGGCCGCCTGGTGCAGCGCGGCCCGCACGCCGAGCTGGTGGGGGAGCCCGGCGTGTACGCCGACCTGCACGCGTCGTGGATCTCCGCGGCCCGCTCCTGACCGAACGTGACGTCCCTGCCCGCGTGCCCGATAAACCGGGCACGCGGGCAGGCTGGTTGAATGGACGCATGTCCCTTGACCCCAAGATCGCCGCGCGGTTGAAGCGCGACGCCGACGGCCTGGTCGCCGCCATCGCCCAGCAGTACGACACCGGCGAGGTGCTCATGCTGGCCTGGATGAACGACGAGGCGCTGCATCGGACGCTCACCACCGGCCGGGCCACCTACTGGTCCCGCAGCCGCGCCGAGCTCTGGGTGAAGGGCGACACCTCCGGCCACGTCCAGCACGTCAAGGCGGTGGCCCTCGACTGCGACGGCGACGCCGTCCTCGTCAAGGTCGACCAGGTCGACGGCGCGTGCCACACCGGAGACCGCACGTGCTTCGACGCCGACCAGCTCGAGATCCCGCTCGGATAGCAGGCCGCATGGGGCACAGAGAGCTGTGGAGCTGGCTGGGGGCGACAGTCCTCGGATGCGTGCTCGTGCTGTTCGGCGCGAGCCGGGCCTGGGTGCGGATCCTGGAGGCGGGCGTGGCCGCGCCCACCGGAGCCGAGCTCAGCCCCGTCCTGACCCCCGTCGCCCTGGCCGCGCTGGCCGGGGTGGTGGCCGTGCTGGCCACCAAGGGCGCGGGGCGCCGCGTCGTCGGGGCGCTGGTCGCCCTGTGCGGGGCGGGCGCGGCGGCCGGGACGTGGACGGCGCTCGGCGGCGACACCGTCACCGGCTGGCTGCGCGAGCAGAACGTCCTGCGCGGCGCCGCCGACCTCCCCTGGGAGGCCGCCCCGCTCTGGCCGGCGGTCACCGCCGCCGGAGCGGTCCTGGTGATCGTCGGTGGGATCGTCGCGATCGTGCGCGGCGGCAGGTGGGCGGGGATGTCGGCGCGCTACGACAGGGGCACCGAGCCGGGCGCCGACGGGGGCGCCAATGAGGGCGCCAATGAGGGCGCCGGCAAGGCCCGCGCCGAGGTCAAGGACGACCGGGCGCTGTGGGACGCGCTCGACCGCGGCGACGACCCCACCGACTCCCGCTGACTCTCCGCGCTATGACGATTTCTTTACTGTTCTGAACCTCTGTCTGCTTGGCAAACGTTTCCTCAATAAGCTGCCGTTGCAACTCGCCACGAACACTTAGGAGCCAGGCGCATGAGCTACGGGGATCAGGGCAGCGGCGGCGGCTACGGCGCGCAGCAGCCCGGCGGTGGGTACGGCCAGCAGCCCCCCAGCGGCGGCGGCGGTTACGGCCAGCAGCCGCCCAGCTACGGGGGTGGGTACGGGCAGCAGCCCCCGACCGGGGGCGGGGGTTACGGGCAGCAGCCCCCCAGCCAGGGCGGGTACGGGGAGCAGCCGCCCAGCTATCCGCAGGAGCCGCTCGGCTACGGCCAGCAGCCCCCGAGCGCCGGCGGCTACGGCCAGCAGCCCCCCAGCTACGGCCAGCAGGCCTATGGTCAGCAGGGTTACGGCCAGCAGGGCTACGGCTACGGCGCGCCGCCCCAGCAGCCCAGGTCCACCAACGGCATGGCGGTGGCCTCGCTCGTCCTGGGCATCATCGGCCTGATCTTCTGCGGGGTCACCAGCATCCCGGGCGTGATCCTCGGCCACATCGCCCTCAACCGGATCAAGAAGACCGGCGAGGAGGGCTCGGGCATGGCCGTCGGCGGTCTGGTCACGTCCTACATCACCGTCGTGATCTGGGTGCTGTGCTGGCTCATCTTCGGCGGGCTCATCCTGTCGATGATCGGGCTCAGCGCCGCCGCCACGTCGTCCTCGTACGACTACTGAACCGGCCGGTAACCCTCCGCGAGTGTGGCCGGACCGTGACGAGCCGCTTGCGGTCCGATTACGAATTGTCCGCAAAATGGACGTTCTTCCACGTAGGGGGCGTATCCTCGCTAGGCTGCCGCGCGCAACTTGCCACGAATAACAACATGAGAGGTCCTTCATGAGTTACGGCAATCAGGGCGACGGCGGCTACGGCTCGCAGCCGCCCGGCGGCGGTTATGGCCAGCAGCCCCCGAGCGGTGGCGGCTACGGCCAGCAGCCTCCGAGCGGCGGCGGTGGCTATGGCCAGCAGCCCCCGAGTGGCGGTGGCTACGGCGGTGGTTACGGCCAGCAGCCCCCCAGCGGTGGCGGCTACGGCCAGCAGCCCCCCAGCGGTGGCGGCTACGGCCAGCAGCCTCCGAGCGGCGGTGGCTACGGTTACGGCCAGCAGCCCCCGGCCGGTGGCAACCCGCCGGACAACCACCTGGTCGCGGCCATCCTGACCACCCTGTTCTGCTGCCTTCCCCTGGGCATCGTGTCGATCGTCAAGTCTTCGCAGGTCAACTCGAAGTGGCAGGTCGGCGACTTCCAGGGTGCCGCGCTGGCGAGCGAGGAGGCCAAGACCTGGTGGAAGCGGTCGTTGATCGCGGGCATCATCTGGTGGGTGCTGGTCATCCTCTTCTACGTGGTGGTGTTCGTCCTCCTGGCCGCCAGTGTCCCGAGCTCGAGCTACTGAGCCGGAAGGCGGATACTGAGAGCATGAGCATCGCAACAACCGAGTGGCGCGGCGCGGCGCGCCTCAAGGGCCTGCTCGCGCCGCTCGGTGTTGCGGGCGTGACGGGCGCCGTGTTCGCGTTCGTCGGGATGGTGGACCCCAACCAGCCGGGCCACTACCCGACCTGCCCGTTCCTGGCGCTCACCCACCTCTACTGCCCGGGCTGCGGCACGCTGCGGACCATCCACGCGCTCGCCCATCTCGACCCGGCCACCGCGCTCGGGATGAACCCTCTCGCCGTGGCCATGATGCCGTTCCTGCTGTTCTGGTGGGGGAGATGGGTCGTACGCGCCTGGCAGGGCAGGCCGAGACGCACCACGCTCGCCCATCCGGCGTGGCTGTGGGCGTTCCTCGCCCTCGTCGTGGTCTACTGGGTCGTACGTAACCTGCCGTTCGGGGCGTTCCTCGCTCCGTAGGGACTCCCAGCCGGGGGGCCTGTGGTGAGGTGACCCCGTGCGGGCCGATACCATCGCAGGACAAGGCAGAGAGCGGACGCGACGCGAACTCTCCGCCGCCCCCACAGTCGACCGGAGGGACCTCAAGCGCGTGAGTGAGCGGACGGAAGGGCCGAGTGTCCTCGACGACATCCTCGACGGGGTGCGCGCCGACCTCGCCGCACGTCAGCAGGCCGTGTCCATTGACGAGCTCAAGCGGCGGGCCGAGCGCGCCCACGCGCCCAGAGACGCCATGGCCGCGCTCGGGGGCGACAGGATCTCGGTGATCGCCGAGGTCAAGCGGTCGAGCCCGTCCAAGGGCGCGCTGGCCGCCATCGCCGACCCGGCCGCGCTGGCGGCCGACTACGAAGAGGGCGGCGCCCACGTCATCAGCGTGCTGACCGAGCGGCGCAAGTTCGGCGGCAGCCTCGAGGACCTGGCGGCGGTTCGCGCCCGGGTCGACATCCCGATCCTGCGCAAAGACTTCATCCTGACCTCCTACCAGCTCTGGGAGGCCCGGGCCCACGGCGCCGACCTGGCGCTGCTGATGGTCGTCTGCCTGGAGCAGGAGGCGCTGGTGTCGCTGATCGAGCGGGCCGAGTCGATCGGGCTCACCCCGCTGGTCGAGGTGCACACCGAGGAGGAGCTCGAGCGGGCGGTCGCCGCCGGTGCCCGGGTCATCGGGATCAACGCGCGCAACCTCAAGACACTCGAAGTCGATCGCGAGGTCTTCACGAAGCTGGCGCCCAAGATCCCCGATAATGTGATCAAGATTGCCGAGTCGGGCGTGCGCGGCCCGCACGACCTGCTCGCCTATGCCAGGGCCGGCGCCGACGCCGTCCTGGTCGGGGAGAGCCTGGTCACCGGCAAGGACCCGCGCAAGGCAGTGGAGGCCCTGGTGACCGCCGGCGCCCATCCAGCGACGCGCCCCGACCACTCAGCAGAGGGATAGCAGTGGCACACGAAGGCTCCATCCTGACCGCCGCCGACCTGACGGGCAACGGCCCGCTCGGCGACGACCCAGATGTGCACGGCAAGTTCGGCATCTTCGGCGGCCGGTTCGTCCCCGAGGCGCTCATCCCGGCGCTCGACGAGGTGGCCGCGGTCTACGAGAAGGCCAGGAACGACCCGGAGTTCCTGCGGGAGTTCGACCATCTGCTGCGCACGTACGCGGGCCGGCCGACCACGCTGACCGACGTGCCGCGCTTCAGCGAGCACGCCGGCGGCGCCAGGATCGTGCTCAAGCGTGAGGACCTCACCCACACCGGCGCTCACAAGATCAACAACGTGCTCGGCCAGGCCCTGCTGACCAAGCGGCTGGGCAAGAAGCGCGTGATCGCCGAGACCGGCGCGGGCCAGCACGGCGTGGCCACCGCCACCGCGGCCGCCCTGCTCGGCCTGGAGTGCGTGATCTACATGGGCGCGGTCGACTGCGAGCGCCAGGCGCTCAACGTCGCCAGGATGAAGCTGCTCGGCGCCACCGTGGTGCCGGTGACCAACGGCTCCCAGACGCTGAAGGACGCCATCAACGAGGCGTTCCGCGACTGGGTGACCAACGTCGACTCCACCCACTACCTGTTCGGCACGATCGCGGGGCCGCACCCGTTCCCCGAGATCGTCCGCGACTTCGCGCGCATCATCGGCGTCGAGGCCCGCCGCCAGATCCAGGAGCTGACCGGCGGCCTGCCCGACGCGGTGTGCGCGGCGGTCGGCGGCGGCAGCAACGCGATCGGCATCTTCCACGCCTTCCTCGGCGACAAGGACGTCCAGCTGCACGGCTACGAGGCCGCCGGGCGCGGCCTGGAGTCCGGCGAGCACGCGCTCACGCTCACCGCCGGCTCGATCGGCGTGCTGCACGGCTCGCGCACGTACGTGCTGCAGGACGACGAGGGCCAGACCATCGAGTCCCACTCGATCTCGGCCGGGCTCGACTACCCGGGCGTCGGCCCCGAGCACGCCTGGCTGAAGGACTCGGGCCGCGCCACCTACCACGGCGTCACCGACGACGCGGCGATGGCCGCGTTCTCGCTGCTGGCCAGGACCGAGGGCATCATCCCGGCCATCGAGTCCTCCCACGCCCTGGCGGGCGCGCTGGAGCTGGGCCGCGAGCTCGGCCCCGAGGCGACCATCCTGGTCAACCTCTCCGGCCGCGGCGACAAAGACATGGGCACGGCGATGAAATACTTCAACCTCTGACGAGCCGCCACCCCGGCGTGGGGTCCCGCGCCGGGGGATAACTGGTGGGACTCGACCTTCGAAACGGACAGACATGACGACTCTTCAGACGGTTTTCGCAAAGGCGAAGGCGGACAACCGGGCCGCGCTCGTCGGCTACCTGCCCGCGGGCTTCCCCTCCAAGGGCGGCGACGTCGCCGCGGCTGCGGCCCTGGTCGAGGCCGGCTGCGACGTCATCGAGATCGGCCTGCCCTACTCCGACCCGCTGATGGACGGGCCGACGATCCAGGACGCGGTGCACCGTTCGCTGGTCAACGGCACGCGCATCGCCGACGTGCTGCGCACGGTCGAGGGCGTCGCCGCCACCGGTGCCGCCACGCTCGTCATGACCTACTGGAACCCCATCGACAAGTACGGCGCCGAGCGGTTCGCCCGCGACCTCGCCAACGCGGGCGGCGTGGGCACGATCACGCCCGACCTGACGCCCGAGGAGTCGGAGCCGTGGCGGGCGGCGTCCGCGTCCGCGGGCATCGACACGGTGTTCCTGGTGGCGCCGAGCTCGACCGAGCAGCGCATCAAGGCCGTCGTCGACTGCTGCACGGGCTTCGTGTACGCGGCCTCGCTGATGGGCGTCACCGGCGCCAGGGAGAGCGTCAACGTCGCCGCCGAGGGCCTGGTCGAGCGGACCCGGGCGCACACGGACCTGCCGGTGTGCGTGGGCCTCGGCGTGGGCACGGGCGCGCAGGCGGCCGAGGTGGCGACCTACGCCGACGGGGTGATCGTGGGGTCGGCGTTCATCCGCCGCATCCTCGACGCGTCCGACGAGGCCGAGGGCCGGTCCTCCATCGGAGCCCTGGCCAGGGACATGGCCCAGGGGGTCCGCCGGTAAGGGCGCTTTACCGCCTATGTGACGAAATTTCGGGATTGGTGCAAGGATCTGGCGCGTAGGTCCTTGGCGTGCGGTCCGGGGCGGGTGATGATCGGGGCCCCGAAGCGGTGTGACGCACGACCCCGAAAGGACACCGATGCGTCCCAGCCCTCTCACGTTCGCAGCGGCCCTCGTACTCGCGGTCACGGCCATGACCGCCCCGGCGTCCGCCGGTCCTGCCCCGGCGTCGGTAGGCCCCGAACCGGCGTCTGCAAGCCCGGAACCCACCCCGACGTACGCGTTGCCGTCCCCGGAGACGCCGCTCACCGGGACACCCCCGCCCAGCCCCACCGCGCAGAACGAGCCGCCCAGGCCCGCGCGGGTGGCCCGCCCGATCGCGATCTCGTCCCCGGCGCTGCGCGTGGAGCTCGACCCCGACTTCCCGCGTGTCCTGGGCTACACCGACCGGGCGAGCGGCGCCACGCTCGGGGGCAGCGCGGGCGTGCCCGCCGTCGTCCTCAACGGCCAGGCGCGAGCCGCCACCGTGGCGCTGACCGGGAACGACGGCGCGACCGCCCGCTACCGGCTGACCTTCCCCGATCTCGGCGGCGTCGCGCTCGGGGCGAGCATCGGGGTCAAGGGCCGGGTGACGACGTTCCGGATCGACTCGGTGGCCGACACCGAGGCGTTCCGCGTCAACACCATCGACCTGCCCGGCCATGACCTGGTGTCGGTGTCGAGCGCGCAGCCGGGCGCGGCGACCGCGTTCACCCGGCTGGATCCCAACTCCACCCGCACCGCCGACGTCTTCGCCCAGGTCACGCCGGGCACCGTGCCCGACGATGGCCCGGTCGGGGCCACGTACGCGATCGTGAACACCGACCGGCTGGCCGCCGCGATCGAGACGAACTCCACCTACGACCGCCCCTCGGGCGTCACCGACCGGGACGCCGCCAGGCTCTGGCACCAGGCCAGGAAGGACGCCGGCGGCACGGTCACCGTGGGCGTGTGGAGCGGCCAGTGGACGCACCGCGCGACCGGCTCGCCGTTCACCGAGGAGCCGCCCTGGGCCAAGGTCGTGATCACGCCCGACGCCAACGGCGACGGGGCGCTCGACTGGCAGGACGGCGCGGTGGCGTTCAGGGCCGTCGCCGTCAAGGCCCCCGGCGCCGAACGGACCAGGGACCGCGTGGTCACGCACATCCCGTTCAACTTCTCCAGCCAGGCCACGCACCCGTTCCTGCGCACCCTGGACGACGTCAAGCGCATCTCGCTGGCCACCGACGGCCTCGGGCAGCTCGCGCTGCTCAAGGGCTACCAGTCGGAGGGCCACGACGCGGCGCACCCCGACTACGGCGGCAACTACAACCGGCGCGCGGGCGGGCTGAAGGACCTGAACACGCTGCTCAAGGCCGGCAAGGGCTGGAACGCCACGTTCGGCGTGCACGTCAACGCCACCGAGTCCTACCCCGAGGCCAGGAGCTTCAGCGAGCAGCTCGTCGACAAGGCCGCCAAGGGCTGGAACTGGCTCGACCAGGCGTACCTGATCGACCAGCGCGGCGACCTCACCAGGGGCACCCTGGCCGGGCGCTTCGCGCAGCTGCGCGCCGAGACCGACCGCAACCTCGCGGTGCTGTACGTGGACGTGTTCAGGCCGTTCGGCTGGGTCGCCGACCGCATGCTGGCCGAGCTGCGCGAGCAGGGCTGGCAGGTGACCACGGAGTGGTCGGACAAGCTGGAACGCGCCTCCCTGTGGTCCCACTGGGCCAACGACCTCAACTACGGCGGGGTCACCAACAAGGGGCTGAACTCCCAGATCATCCGGTTCATCCGCAACGACGAGAAGGACGTCTGGAACGCCCACCCGATCCTCGGCAACGCCCGCATCGTCGAGTTCGAGGGCTGGCAGGCGAAGAACGACTTCACCGCGTTCTACCGCAACATCTGGGAGCACAACCTGCCGGTCAAGTTCCTGCAGCACTACAAGATCATGGACTGGAACGCGGACGAGATCGTCTTCACCGGCGGCGTGCGCGGCACGTACCGGGACGGGAGGCGCGAACTGTTCGCCGGCGGGCACAAGGTGCTCGACGGGGGCACCTACCTGCTGCCGTGGCAGGGCAGGTACTACCACTACAACCCGGCGGGAGGGGTCACGACCTGGGACGCCGACCGGCCGATGACCGTCTACCGGCTCACCGGCCAGGGCCGCGTGGCCGTCGGCACGGTCACCCCGGAGCACGGGAAGATCACGTTGCGGGCCGAGGCGGGCGTGCCGTACGTGCTCTACCCCGGCAAGGCACCCCGGCAGCCGGACCCGGGCTGGGGGCAGGGTGGCGGCGTGCGCGACCCCGGCTTCAACGGCGACCGGCTCGCCGGATGGACCGTCACGGGCCCCGTGAGCGTCCGCGAGAACGACCTGGGACAGCGGGTGGCGCTGCTCGGCGGCGGGGCGCGGGCGCGGCTGGAGCAGCGGCTGACGGGCCTGCGGCCCGGCCGCACCTACACCGCCTCCGCCTTCGTCGAGGTCGAGCCGGGCAGGACCCGCGAGACCACCCTGGAGGTCGCCGGTCAGGCGGTGACGGTCAGCCGGTCCACGGCCAGGAACTACATCGCCTCCGACGAGAAGCACGACACCTTCTTCCAGCGGGCCAAGGTGACCTTCACCGCGCCCGGCACGTCGGCCACCCTGCGGATCACGGCCGCCGCCGCGGACGGGGACGTGCGGGTGGACGATGTGAGGCTGTTCGAGCGGGAGCCGGCCGGTGACGTGGAGACGTTCGAGTCGAACGAGCCCGGCTGGGGGCCGTTCGTGAAGGGGGACGCGGGCGGGTCGTTCGACGCGCGCACGCACCTGTCCGAGCGGCACGAGCCGTACACGCAGGCCGGGTGGAACGGCAAGACGATCGACGACGTGCTGAACGGCGACTGGTCGCTGAAGGCGCACGAGGAGCGCCAGGGGCTCATCTACCGCACGCTGCCGTGGACCGCGCGGTTCGAGCCGGGGCACGCGTACGAGGTGTCCTTCGCCTACCAGAGCGCGCAGGCGGACGCGTACCAGTGGGTGACCGGCTACGACAAGGGCGGCGCCGGCGTCGAGACCCGGCGCACGCCCATCCCCGAGCGGCGGACCACGGGGACGTTCAGGGAGCGGGTGGTCGCGGGGTGCGGGGACGTGTGGGTCGGGCTCCGTTCGCTCAAGGCCGAGCAGGCCGGGGCCGACTTCGTCCTCGACGACTTCTCCGTGACCGACCTCGGCGCGGCGCCGGACGCGCAGGCGTGCGGGTCGCTGGAGGTGGCGCCCGCGGGCGTCTTGGAGCAGGGGAGGGCCAACGAGGTCGTCACCACGTTCACGAACCACGAGGACTCGACGGCCCAGGACGTGCGGGTGACGCTGGACGTACCGGACGGGTGGACGGCCACCGGCGACGGGACCGGCGTCGTGGAGCCGGGCGCCAAGTTGACCACGACCTGGCAGGTCACCCCGCCCGTGGACGCCTCCGGGAGCTACGAGCTCGGGGCCGCTGTGGGCTACTCCGTGGGCGGCGTGGCGAAGCGGCTCACCGCGTCCGCGACCGTGCGCACGCCGCCCCGGCCGCCCGCGGAGGACGCCTACGCCAGCGACCTGGAGTGGGTCACCGCGGACAACGGCTGGGGGCCGGTGGAGCGCGACCGGTCCAACGGCGACACCGGCGAGGCCGACGGCGGGCCGATCGTCATCGGCGGGCGGACGTTCGCCAAGGGGCTCGGCACGCACGCGCCGGCCAGGGTCCGCTTCCACCTGGGCGGCGCGTGCACGGGGTTCACGGCGTTCGTGGGGGTCGACGACGTGCAGGCCACGCGGGGGTCCGTGCAGTTCGCCGTGGTGGCGGACGGGGTGGAGAAGGCGCGCAGCCCGGTCCTGCGGGCCGCCGACGCGGCGTACGAGCTGAGCGCCGACCTGGCCGGAGCCCGTTACGTGGACCTGGTGGCCGGGGACGGCGGCGACGGGAACGGCAACGATCACGCCGACTGGGGGGAGGCCAGGTTCACGTGCGGCTGAGCGGGCCCGGCCAGGTTCGCGTGCGGCTGAGCGGGCCCTTCAGGCCCGGACCGCCCTGGTGAACAGCGCGGCCAGCCCGTCGGCGTACTCGGCCGGGTCCGCGTCGGGGTCGGCCTCCAGCAGGAACGGCAGCCCGTCCAGCGCGCGCTGGACCGCCATCGCGGTCACCCGCACGTTGATCGCCCCGAACTCGCCGCTCTCCTGCCCCCAGACCAGTAACCGCTCGAGGTGGGACAGAGCCGACAGGCCGGTGGCCTCGGGGCGGTGGTTGATGAGGATCTCCGTGGCGGCGCGCATCTCGGCGCGGTGCTCGCTGACGTACTCCGCCAGGGAGCGGATGTACGTCTCCAGCGCCGCGCCGGCCGTGCGCTGCGTGCTCACCCGCTCGGTCATGAACGCCGAAAGCCGCCCCTGGATCGTCGCGACCACCTGGGCGATCAGCTCGTCCTTGCCCGCGAAGTGGTACGAGATCAGGCGCGTGCTGCTGAGCCCGGCAGATCGGGCGATCCGGGCGAACGACGCCTGATGGTAACCGAGCTCGGCGATCGTCGCGATGGTCGCCGTCACGATCTGCGCCCGTCTGGCGGAGCCCGTGACCGTTACTTGCATGCGTAAATTTTTACTTGACTGCGTAATTCCCGCAAGAAACACGGCTTAGCCGGTGCTTATCCGCCGCGTGGTCATATGGATTCCCGATACTGTGCCCATCCCGGCGCAGAGAAAGAGGAGATGGCGTGTGGACGCGTCACTATCGTCACGCGGTGAGTTCTCGGCGATACCCTGGGTGACGACCGTCGCCCGGCTGGTCCTGGGCGGGGTGCTGATCGCGGCGGGTGGGCTCAAGATCGGCAACCCGGCCGATTCGGTCGTGGCGGTCAAGGCTTACCAGCTGCTGCCCGAATCGATCGCCGTCACGGTGGGCTACGCCCTGCCGATCCTGGAGATCGTCGTCGGCCTGCTGCTGGTCGTCGGTCTGCTGACCAGGGTGGCCGCGGTGATCGCCGGGCTGCTCATGTTCGCCTTCGTGTTCGGCATCGCCTGGGCCTGGGCGCACGGCCTGCGGATCGACTGCGGCTGCTTCGGTGGCGGCGGCCAGCTGGGGGTAGGGGAGGAGCCGACGTACTTGCTCGACATCCTGCGCGACTTCGGGCTCGTGCTGCTCGGCGCCTGGGCGGTGCGTTTCCCGCCGGGCCGTTTCGCGCTCGACGGCGCCCTTGGACTGGGGGGCGACAATCGTATTGAAGGGGATGACGACGATGAGCAAGGCTGAGCGCACCAAGACGAAGAGCGCGCGCGAGAAGATCAGGGAACAGCAGGCCGAGGCACGCCTGCGCGAAAGGCGCAGGCGCATCGCCACGTACGTGACCGCCGGGGCGGTCGCGGTGGCCGCCGTCGGGCTCGGCTGGTGGTACGCGGCCAGCAACTCGCAGTCCGAGCAGGCCGCCGGAGCGCTCGCGTCGGTCACGGTGCAGCCCGACGGCTCGGTCGTGATGGCCAACCAGGGCGTCGCCGGGCCCGTGGTCGACATCTACGAGGACTTCCAGTGTCCCGCCTGCAAGGAGCTCGAGCGGGTCAGCGGCCAGACCTTCAAGAACCTCGCCGCCGAGGGCAAGGCCAAGGTCGTCTACCACCCGATCACGATCTTCTCCCAGGAGCCGACCAAGTCCAACTCCGTACGCGCGGGCAGTGCCGCCCGATGTGTCGCCGACGGCAAGCAGTGGGTCGCCTTCCATGACCTGCTCTACCAGAACCAGCCGTCCGAGACCGAGGCCGGTTTCACGGTCGACCAGCTGAAGAGCTGGGGCAAGCAGGCCGGGGTGACCGCGCCGGACTTCGACCAGTGCGTCGCCACGCAGAAGCACGCCGCCGCGCAGCTCTCGTACAGCAAGAAGATCATCGATGCGCAGAAGATCGACCATACGCCGACGGTGAAACTGAACGGCAAGGAAATCGACAATCCCGTACTCTTCAGCCCGCAAGATCTGCGCGAAGCGATTACGAAGGCGGCCAAGTAGTCTCTCTTCCGCTACCCTCACGTGACATGCCCCTTGCCTCGATTCCCAGCCCTTCCCAGGGGGTCTGGTATCTCGGAATCATCCCGATCCGGGCTTATGCGCTATGCATCGTGCTCGGCGTCATCGTCGCCGTCTGGCTGAGCGAGCGGCGCTGGCAGGCCCGCGGTGGCCAGAAGGGGACGATCGTCGACATCGCGGTCCCCGCGGTCATCTTCGGCCTGATCGGCGGCCGCCTCTACCACGTCATCACCGACTGGCAGACCTACTTCGGCAGCCGCGCGATCAAGGAGCCCATCCAGGCGCTGTTCATCTGGGAGGGCGGCCTCGGCATCTGGGGCGCGATCTCACTCGGCGCGCTCGGCGTCTGGTTCGCCGTGCGCAAACGCGGCATCTCCATGAGCGCCGTCGCCGACACGGTCGCGCCCGGCATCGCCTTCGCCCAGGCCATCGGCCGCTGGGGCAACTGGTTCAACCAGGAGCTCTACGGCTCGCCGACCACGCTGCCGTGGGGCCTGGAGATCGACGCCGACCACGGGGGGGAGCCGGGGGTGCTCTACCACCCGACCTTCCTGTACGAGTCGCTGTGGGACGTAGCGCTCGGCTTCGTGCTCCTCTTCGCGGGCCGGCGCTTCGCCCTGCGCCACGGGCGGCTGTTCGCCCTCTACGTCGCCGGCTACACGCTGGGCCGCTTCTGGATCGAAGGGCTGCGCATCGACCCGGTCGGCGGCGTGGACCACGCGGTGACGTTCCTCGGGCTGCGGATCAACCAGTGGACGTCGATCGTGCTGTTCGTGGCGGCGCTGGCGTACTTCTGGCTGTCCAGGAACCGGGACAGCGTGGAGATCGTGGCCCCGGCCGACCCGGCTCACCCCGCCGACCAGGCGGACGCCGACTCCGAGGACCCGCAGGAGACCACCTCGACCGACGACGGCGAGGACAATCCGAGCCCTCGACCATCAGCCGATACGTCCAAGGACCCCGAAGCCACGGACGACCCGGCTCCGGAGACCGACAAGACCACGGACGCGGAAGTCACAGAAGTCACGGACGGTCCGGCGCCGGCAGCCGAAAAGGCCGAGAAGCCTGAGCAGGCCGAGAAGGCCGAGGACGACGGAGCGAAGGATGCCCCGCCGCCGGCGGATGATGTGACCCCCGCCGACGGGGTAGAGGCATCTGACGCCGAAGTCGTGACGAAGGAGAAGAACTCGCGATGAGTGGTCGCGCGGAGATCCACCACCAGCATCGCGACGTCACCGGAGGCTGGTTGCGGCCCTCGGTGTTCGGCGCGATGGACGGCCTGGTGTCGAACTTCGCGCTCATCGCGGGTGTCGCGGGCGGGACGACCAACACGAAGGTCATCGCCCTCGGAGGCGTCGCCGGGCTCGCCGCCGGCGCGCTGTCCATGGCGGGCGGCGAGTACGTCTCGGTCGCCAGCCAGCGCGAGCTGGCCCAGGCCGAGATCGCCGTGGAACGGCGCGAGCTCGCCCGCCACCCTGACGACGAGCAGGCGGAGCTGGCACAGACGTTCGTCGACAAGGGCGTGGAGCCCGGCCTGGCCGCCGAGGTGTCCAGGCAGATCTCCCGCAACCCGGACCGCGCGCTGGAGGTCCACGCCCAGAACGAACTGGGCGTCGCCCCCGGCGACCTGCCCTCACCGGTGGTGGCCGCGGTGTCGTCGTTCCTGTCGTTCAGCCTGGGGGCTGTGCTGCCCCTGCTGCCGTACCTGCTCGGCGCCAGGGACCTGGCGCTGTCGGCCGCGGTGTCCTGCGTGGCCCTGTTCGCGGCGGGTGCGCTGGTCTCGGCGGTGACGGCGCGCAGCTGGTGGTTCTCAGGGCTGCGCCAGCTCGTGGTGGGCGTGATCGCCGCGGCGGTCACGTTCGGCCTCGGCAACCTGATCGGGGCGGCGGGCCTGTGATGGCCCGCAGGAGAGCCGGTTCAGGCGGTCACGGCAGATCCTCCTCCGGCCAGGACGGCACGGGCCGCACCCGCGGCGGCCACTCGCCCGGCAGAGACCAGGACACCCCCACCCCCGGCCAGCCGACCCCAGACCCGAACGCCGCCGCCGGCCGGGCCGGCGGTAGTTGGCCTGCGCGTGATGTGCAGGACGCCGGTGGTAGCTGGCCGGCCCGTGATGTGCAGGACACGAGCGGGAGTTGGCCTGCGCGGGATGCCGGCCGTGCTGGTGGTCGCCGGGCGGTGGGTTCGGATGGTGCTGGCCCGGCCGGTGCCAGTTGGCCCGCTCGGGATGTCCAGGACGCCGGCGGTAGCTGGCCCGCGCGGGATGTGCAGGATGCCGGCCGTGCTGGTGGTCGCCGGGCGGCGGGTGCCGATGGTGCTGGCCCGGTTGGTGCCAGTTGGCCCGCGCGTGATGTGCAGGACGCGGGTGGTAGTTGGCCGGCCCGTGATGTGCAGGACACGAGCGGGAGTTGGCCTGCGCGGGATGCCGGCCGTGCTGGTGGTCGCCGGGCGGCGGGTTCGGATGGCGCTGGCCCGGCTGGTGGCAGTTGGCCGGCGCGAGACATTCAAGACGCTGGTGGCAGTTGGCCGGCGCGTGATGTGCAGGACACCGGCGGTAGCTGGCCGGCACGGGACGTTCCGGACGCGGGCGGTAGCTGGCCGGCCCGTGATGTGCAGGACGCGGGAGGCAGCTGGCCTGCGCGGAACCTGCGGGACACGGGTGGTAGTTGGCCTGCTCGGGATGTCCAGGACGCGGGTGGCAGCTGGCCCGCTCGAGAGGCGCAGGACACCGGCGGTGCCGGGGGGCGCCGGGCATCAGGCTCGGATGACGCCGGCCGTACTGGCGGCGGTGGTCGGCCCGCGTCGGAGGGGCGAGGCAGCCGTCGTGCCGGTGGTCGCCGGTCTGCGGGCGCGGCCGACTCCGGGCGGGCCGGTCGCGCCCGGCCATCCGTAGACCCGGACGGTGGAGGCCACGCAGCTGGCGGCTGGCCGGCGGCAGGCGCGGACGGTGGCTGGCAGTCGAGTGGCGACGCCCAGCCGACACCGGGTGCAGGTGGCCGCCACGCTGGCGACGAGGGTAGGCCCGGTGCCGGTGCCAGTGCCGGTCCTGGTGCCACTGGCGGCGGCGGTCCTGGTGCGGCTGGCGGGGCGGGCGCTGGTGCCACGGGCGGGGCTGGCGTCGGCACCGGCGGCTGGACTGCCGGAGGCCAGGGCGACGATGGTCAGCTGTTGGCCGAGGCGACCGGCGGCGGGCGGCTGCCGTCCGGTAAGAGCGGTGAAAGGCGTTCCGGGCGCAGGCGAGCGAAGGCGAACCACGGCGCCGATGACCAGTCGGCGAGCGGCGGCGACCGCGGAAACTGGGCAGCAGACGGCGACCTTGGAAACTGGGCGGCCGGCGGCGACGAGTCCGCACCCGATGCGGTCGGTGGTGACTGGGCGGTCAGCGGTATGCGGTCCGTCACCGAGGGGACCCGACCCCGCCGAGCCGGCGGCCGACGTTCGGCGGCCGAGACCGATGGAGGTCGTTCGGCATCCGGAGGCCGCGGTCGTCGTTCGGCGGCGGCCCAAGGCGGCCGTTCGGCGGCTGAGACCGACGGCGGTCGCTCGGTGGCTGGGGCGGAAGGTGGCCGCTCGGCAACAGCCGCCGAAGGTGGCCGATTGGTGGCCGGCGCCGATGGCGGTTGGTCAGTGCTCGGGGCCGAGGATGACCGGTTGGCCGACGGTCCATTGGACTTCGGGGCCGACGGTGGATTTTCGACTTCTGAGACTCGCGACGGGAAGGCCGATGGCGCCGGGCGGCCGGGGAAGTTCTCGCGTACGCGACGGCGTCCGCCGCCTTCCGACTGGCAACTCCCGCTGCTCACCCACATGGGCTTGCGGCCCAAGCAGCAGCGGCTGATCGTCATCATCGCCACGATCGTCGGCGTGCTGGCGGGCGGGACCGGGCTGGTGGTCGCCATCAACTCCATCGGCGGCTACTCCCCGCAGCGGCAGGCCGGCTCCTCCATGATCGCGCCGGACACAGCGCTCCCGCACGTCTTCCGAGGGTGGGGCTCGCCCAAGCTGTTCGACCCCGTCACGGACAGGGCCAAGGACCAGCGGGCCCTGACCGAGAAGGAGGTGTTCGGGCAGAGCGAGCTTGCCGTGTCCAAGAAGCTCAAGCTCAAGCTGGTCACCAAGAAACTCGACGCCGACTGCTCGGCGGCGCTGTGGGGCGCGAACCTCCTCGAACTGGTGTCGGACGCCGGATGTACCCAAGTCGCCCGCGGCCTCTACGCGAGCTCCGACGGCCGGTACATCGGCCAGTACACGCTACTCAACCTCAAGGACGGCAAGTCGGCCGCCGGCCTGGTGGAGTCGTTGAAGACGCTTTACCGGGGCGGTTGGACGCGTCCCCTGGAGTCCGCCAAGGCCGCCTTCCCCGCCGGCGGCTACTCCGAGGCGGGCGGCTACGCCCTCGGCCACTATGTCGGCCTGGTGTGGCTGGGGAAGACCGACGGCGCGGATCCCGGCCCCAAGGACGACTTCGTCTCACTCACTCTGGCGCTGCGCGGCGCGGAGAAGGCCGTCTACCGCCGCGTCGTCACGATCACCGGACCGTCCTCCTGATGCCGAACCACCTACCCCCGAACAACACCCGCCCCTGGCACCGGTCCCGTGACGTCGTCACGATCGCCGAGGGCGGTTGCCTGAGGGTCAGGGGAGTTGCCGCGATGGTGGAGGGCGGTGGCCCGGGGCCTCGGGATGTTGTCGCGATCGCCGAGGGCGGTCGGCTGAGGTTTGGGGGAGTTGCCGCGGTGGCGGAGGGCGGTGGCCCGGGGCCTCGGGATGTCGTCACGACTACTGAGGGCGGTCGACTGAGGCCTGGGGGAGTTGCCGCGATGGCGGAGGGTGGCCGCCTGAGGCCTCGGGATGTCGTCGCGATTGCGGAGGTGGCCTGCTGATGTCGCGTCGTGTTGTCATCCCCTTGGGGCTCGCCGTCGTGGCGGTCGTCGCGGTGGCCGGTTGGCTGTGGCTGCGGCGCGAGGATCCCAGGCCCGCCAGCTTCCACGCCGAGCCCACCTCCGCCTTCTACTCCGCCATCGACAAACGCCAGAACGACACCGCGCCTCTCACCCTGAACGAGGTCTTCACCCCGGCCGCCCAGACCCTGGGCGCGATGCGTCTGGACGCCACGCAGCAGTTCAGCGACTGTGACGAGGTTCTCTGGGGGGTCTCGGCCACGGGCTGCACGCAGGCGCTCCAGGCCACGTACAAGGGGGGTACGGTGGCGGGTCAGTTCGTCATCTTCAACCTGAGCGACGGGCGGGCGGCTGACGCGCTGGTGTCGGCGCTGGGCAAGGACGGGTTCGTACGGCAGAACATCGTGTTCGAGCCGGTCGGCAGCCGGGCCCAGGCGCGGGCGATGGGCCACTACGTGACCGTGAGCTGGGCCGGAGGATCGGCGCCCGCCCAGGACCTGGTTGCCGCCCTCGTGGCGCTGGACGGTTTGGGGCGCGTGGTCCAGGGCCGCATCGTCGCCGCAACCTGAAGCGACCGCCGCCCACCCGCCTCCGATGGCGACCCGCCCCTGTGATGGCGACTCGGACCGGCGACCGCGATGGCAACCCCTGAGAGAGGCAGAGGCCGCGACTGCGATGTCAACCCATGAGCGCGACGGCGACTGGCACGCGAGACCGTGGCCGGGTGCATGACTCGCGACGGCGACGAGGGCGGGGACTGCGTCGGCGATCCGCGAGCGCGACGGTGATCAGGACTCGCGACTGCGATGGTGGTCGGAGCTAGCGACCGTGGCCGGGCTCATGACTCGCGACGGCGGCCGGGGCCGGGATTGCGTCGGCGATCCGCGAGCGCGACGGTAACCACGACACGCGACGGTGGCCGGGCCCGCGACGGGGCGGCAGCCCGCGACGGTGGCCAGGGCCAGCGACTCCGGATGATGGCCGCCACGATGATCAGGACGGCGATCGCTACAGGCGACCCTGACGGCGACTCGCCAGGGTGACTGGGATGGCGATCAGGCCGGCTTGCGGCATTGGGCCGCTGCTGGCTTCGGCCTCCACTGGCTTCGACCTCCACTGGACTCCACCTGGCTGGACTCCGCCTAACTGGACCCGGCCTCGGCTGGACTTGGCCGTGGCGCATTGGCCTGGCTTTGGCAGTGACTGGACGCTCGGACCCCTCGGAGGGCGGGGTTCCTGCGGCGGGTCAGGTGGTTGTGGTCAGGGCGGAGATGGTTGTGGTGACTGCTTCCGGGAGGGCGGACAGGCGGTGGAGGGGGGCGTCCAGGGGGGTCAGGGCTTCCGACCAGGGGGCGGCTTCGGCGATGAGGGTGCGGGCCTCGTTCTTGGTAAGGGTCGAGCCCTGGGTACGGGCCACCGCGATGAGGGCCTCGCGCCAGGTGTTGGCCAGCTTGGCGTGTCCGTTGTCCAGGATCCTGCGCAGTACCGAGGCCGCGTCGCCGGGTGGTTGTGGGAGGCGTACGGCGTCCAGGACGTCGCCGCCGGCGCTCAGCTTGTAGACGGTGGACAGCACGTCAGGCAGCGGCGGGAGGTCGGAGCCCACGACGCGTACGTGGGAGGCGCGGGTCGCCAGGAGGACGCGGGGGAGGGCGGTCTCCAGGCCCGGGGGCAGGGCCACGGCAACGCGGTCCAGGGTCGCGGCGTACGGCTTGGAGAGCCAGGTCGAGAGCCGGACCCGGGGCTCGGTGAGGTCCTTGGGCCACTCGCCCACCAGCAGGTCGGGGTCGAAGCCCTGGATGGCCTCCTGCGGGGCTGAGAGGGCGTTATGGGCGCTTTCGACCGATTGTGGGCCTTGAGTGTAGATAGTGGTGGTTTGGCGGCTCAGGCGGGACGTCACGGCCGGGCGCGTCTTGGTGGTGGGGCGGAGGATGTACATGTCGGCGGCCGAGCCGATGGCTTCTGCCCCGAAATATCGGTTGAAGTCGGGATAGATGGCTTCGTAGGCGAGGTTGAGATCCCCCAGGGCCTGCTGAACCTTGAAGGCCAGCATCGGGGTACGTTCGCTGGCGCCGTACGCGAGCAGGATGCGGCCGTTGTCCGTCAGCGCCTCGGCGGCGCGTGCCACGAACAGGCCCGTACCCTCCGGCGTGTACGGCGGGTCGGTGAGCGCGAGGTCGTGGTCCCGGGCGGACGCGGGCAGGCCGAGGCGCAGGTCGGCCCAGCGGGTGCGGACCCCCAGGCGCTGGGCGTCGATGTACGCCAGGATGCGCTCGTCGATGTCGACCACCGTGACCTCGGTCTCCGGATGGATCAGCTTGACGGCCAGCGAGGTCAGGTCGTGGTCGCCGACGCACAGCAGGCGCGTGCCGGGGAGCCAGAAGCGGGCGCCGAGCAGCAGCGCCCGCCTCAGAATCGTTTCGGGGGTGGCCGAGACGTGGTCGAGTACGTGTCGGGCGCGCGGAGCCCGGGCCACGAGGTCTTTGAGGCGGGCGAGCTCGGAAGCGTAGTGGGGGAGCAGGTGGGCCACCGGATCCTCCGGCGGCGGGGCCAGCGCGAGGAGGTCCTGGTAGTCGTTGGTGTGGGTCAGCGGGATCCGGAACGCGTCGCCCTTCCGCTCCAGGGGGAGCTCGCGCAGGAGAGCCTCGATCGTACGCCTGGACGTGGCGGTCTCCCTGACCAGGTCGGCCAGCGTCCACCACTGGGCGTCGCACAGGAGGGTCAGGGCGTGCCGCAACCGCCTGCTGTCCGGCCCTGCCTCCGCGAGCAGGCGCTCCACCCCGTCACGCTCCATCAGATCCGCGCGGACCCCGCTGCCTGCCTCGGCCGGCGGAGGAGTCCGCGCTCCCTCCCTCCAGATTTTGTCGGCGCATGCCGATAGCGTGATGGTCTCGTTACTGAGGGTGGGAGGTGGTGGTGCACGGATCGTCCGCGTTCCTGCTGCGCCCCACCGGTGAGCAGGCGTACGGCGTGATCGATCGGACCGGGTGTGACGTCGTCGGCACGTCTGGATCGAGATTGAGCGGATCGATCCTGGAGGTGGGTCGGGGGGTGTTGGTGACGGCGCTTGTGCACGGGGCTGCCGGTATCTCCCGCATGTGTTCTTGTCGCCGGCTCTGTGCGCGCGTCGATGTCGACGGCGATGTCGGCGCGTCGATCGAGCTTCGCGACGCTGCGCAGGCGGCTTGGCGAGAAGCCGCTCCATTCGAGGAGCGGAGGAGTCACGAGGGCAACCCTATCGAGGTGCAAGGGTGGACAGCCCGAGTGCGTGTCCGTGCGAGGCGGCGGTGTCCCGGCCCGGCCACCCGTCCGTGCGAGGTGGTGTCGTCCGTGTCCCGGCCATGCGCGTGCGGGAAGGCGGCCCCGCTCTCTCGCGGTCATGGCGTGAGCGGGTGGTTCGGCGGTGGGGGGTCTGAGCAGGCGGTTCGCGGTGAGGGAGGTCCGAGCGGAAGGCCCGAGCGGGTGGCCCGAGCGGGTGGCTCGAGCGGGTGGCTCGAGCGGGTGGCTCGGCGGTGAGGGAGGTCCGAGCAGGTGGCTCCGTGGTGAGGGAGGTCGTCGCGGGGTTGGCGGGCGTCGCGACACGTGGTGGCAGTCAAAGCGGGGTGGCTGGGGTGGTGGGTGGGAGTCCTGAGGGTCGCCGGCGATGGCGCGTGGGTGAGGCGGGGGAGTGAGTTCGGCGGTGTGTCGGTTGAGGAACGGCGGGTTGTGGTGGCTCGTGGGTAGCGCGGTGGGGCGATTTGTGGCGGCGCATCCGGGTGACGAGCCGGGGGCAGGGCGTGGGTGAGGCGGTGCGGTGATCGTGGCGGTGAGTCGGTTGAGGGACGGCGGGTTGGGGTGGCTCGGGAGTGGGGCGGTGGCGGTTGTGGCGGTGCCTCAGGTGGGGAGCCGGGGATTGGGGAGGGCGCGGGTGAGGCGGTGGGTGATCGTGCCGTGTGTCGGTTGAGGACCGGCGGATTGGGGTGGCTCGGGAGTGGGGCGGTGGGGTTGTGGCGGCGCATCGGGTGAGGAGCGGGGGCCGTGGCAGGGCAAGGATGGGGCGGTGGGTGGTGGTGTCTCAGGTGACGGGCGGGGGAATGTGGCGAGGCTTGGGTGGGGTGGTGGAGTGATCGTGGTGGCGGGTGGGTGAGGTGGTCGGGTGAGCGGGGCGGCGCGTGGGTGAAATCGGGGGGTGGGTGGGGTGGTGTACGGGCGGATTGGTCGGGTTGGGGTTTGGGTGGGGGGTGAAGTGGGGACGACTCGCTCCCCATGCCGTAAATCGTGGACGTGTAGCGGGAATTTCTTTGCCTACGTCCGGGGTTTGGGATAGGGAGTTCGGATGCTGGGATAGGCCCCAATGTTCGCAATGCGGACGTGCCGGGCACCATTCCGGCAGCGTGCGGTAACCTCTACCCACGATATGCAGCAGGGCCAACGTCGTCCCCGCCTGTAGCGCAGTTAGAGACAGACGATGACGACGGGAGGGATTAAATGCCTGCTGCCCACCTCGGGTTCCCCGAGCCCCAGGGCCTGTACCACCCCGCCAACGAGCATGATGCCTGCGGTGTCGCCATGGTTGCCGACGTCGCTGGACGCCGTGGGCACGGGATCGTGGTCAAGGCGCTGACGGCTCTGTGCAATCTTGATCATCGGGGGGCCAAGGGTAGCGAGCCGGACACCGGCGACGGAGCCGGGATCCTGACGCAGATTCCCGATGGGTTCTACCGCGCGAGCGTGCCGTTCGCGCTTCCCCCGGCCGGCGCGTACGCGACCGGCATCGCCTTCCTGCCGTTCGACGAGCAGGCCAGGGGCATCGCCACCGGCCTGATCGAGGAGATCGCGGCCGAGGAGGGCCTCACCGTGCTCGGCTGGCGCGAGCTGCCGGTCGACCGCGAGCTGCCCGGGCCCAGCGCCAGGGCCGTCATGCCGCACTTCGCCCAGCTGTTCGTGACCGACCCTGAGGGCCGGGAGGGGCTGGAGCTCGACCGGCTGGCGTTCTGCCTGCGCAAGAGGGCCGAGCACGAGGCGGACGTCTACTTCCCCTCGCTGTCCGCCAGGACGATCGTCTACAAGGGCATGCTCACGCCCGACCAGGTCGAGCCGTTCTTCCCCGACCTGAGCGACGAGCGTTACGAGACGGCGATCGCGCTGGTGCACTCGCGCTTCTCCACCAACACGTTCCCGAGCTGGCCGCTCGCCCACCCGTACCGCTACATCGCCCACAACGGCGAGATCAACACGGTCAAGGGCAACCGCAACTGGATGCGGGCCCGCGAGGCGATGCTGGAGTCCGCCCACATCCCGGGCGATATTTCACGACTTTTCCCCATCTGCGACCCAGATGGCAGCGACACCGCCAGCTTCGACGAGGCCCTGGAGCTCCTGCACATCGGCGGCCGGAGCCTGCCCCACGCCGTGCTGATGATGATCCCGGAGGCGTGGGAGAACCACACCGAGATGGATCCCGCGCGCCGGGCCTTCTACGAGTTCCACTCCTCGATGATGGAGGCCTGGGACGGCCCCGCGTCGATCACGTTCACCGACGGCACCCTGGCCGGCGCCGTGCTCGACCGTAACGGCCTGCGCCCCGGACGCTTCTGGGTGACCGCCGACGGCCTGGTCGTGCTGGCCTCCGAGGCCGGCGTGCTGGACTTCAAGCCCGAGGACGTGGTCAGGAAGGGCCGCCTGCAGCCGGGCCGCATGTTCCTCATCGACACCGCCCGCGGCAAGATCATCGAGGACGACGAGATCAAGGCCGAGCTCGCCGCCGAGCTCCCGTACGAGGACTGGCTGCATGCGGGGCTCGTCCGCTTCGAGGAGCTGCCGGCGCGCCAGCGGGAGATCCCCACGCACGAGGCGCTCGTCAAGCGGCAGCAGACCTTCGGCTACACCGAGGAAGAGCTGCGCATCATCCTGTCGCCGATGGCCAAGGCGGGCCAGGAGCCGATCGGCTCCATGGGCACCGACACGCCGGTGGCCGTGCTGAGCGAGAAGCCGCGGCTCCTGTTCGACTACTTCACGCAGCTGTTCGCGCAGGTCACGAACCCGCCGCTGGACGCCATCCGTGAAGAGCTGGTCACCTCGCTGGCCAGCACCATCGGTCCCGAGGGCAACCTGCTCGACCCGGGTCCGTCGTCGTGCCGCCAGCTCGTGCTGCCGTACCCGGTGATCGACAACGACGAGGTCGCCAAGATCATCCACATCAACGACGAGCACGACCTGCCGGGCTTCCACCCGTACGTCATCAGCGGCCTGTACGAGGTCGCCGGCGGCGGCGAGGCGCTGCTGAGCCGCCTGGAGGAGATCAGGGCCGAGGCGTCCCAGGCGATCGCGGCCGGCGCGCGGATCATCGTGCTGTCCGACCGCGGCTCGTCGGAGACGCTGGCGCCGATCCCGGCGCTGCTGCTGACCGGCGCGGTGCACCACCACCTGATCCAGGAGAAGACCCGCACCAAGATCGGGCTCGTGGTCGAGACCGCCGAGGCCCGCGAGTGCCACCACATGGCGCTGCTCATCGGGTACGGCGCCGGCGCGATCAACCCGTACCTCGCGATCGAGACCATCGAGGACCTGGTCGACACCGGCGCCCTCCAGATGGACAAGCGCAAGGCCGTGCGCAACCTGATCAAGGCGTACGGCAAGGGCGTCATCAAGGTCATGTCCAAGATGGGCGTGTCCACGGTGGCCTCCTACACCGGCGCGCAGATCTTCGAGGCGCTCGGCCTGAGCCAGCAGGTCATCGACTCCTGCTTCACCGGCACCACCTCCCGCCTGGGCGGCGTCGGCTTCGACGTGCTGGCCGAGGAGGTCGCGCAGCGGCACCGCCACGCCTACCCGCGTGCGGAGAACGCCCACCGCAGGCTCCAGGTCGGTGGCGAGTACCAGTGGCGGCGCGAGGGCGAGCCGCACCTGTTCAACCCCGAGACCGTCTTCAAGCTGCAGCACGCCACCAGGACCCGCCGCTACGAGATCTTCAAGGAGTACACGAACCTCGTGGACTCCCAGGCGGAGCGGCTGATGACCCTGCGCGGCCTGTTCAAGCTGCGCAAGGGCGCCTCGATCCCGATCGAGGAGGTCGAGCCGGCCTCGGAGATCGTCAAGCGGTTCTCGACGGGCGCGATGTCGTACGGCTCCATCTCCATGGAGGCGCACGAGACGATCGCCATCGCGATGAACCAGCTCGGCGGCAAGTCCAACACCGGCGAGGGCGGCGAGGACCCCGAGCGGCTCTACGACGCCACCCGCAGGTCCGCGATCAAGCAGGTCGCCTCCGGCCGGTTCGGCGTCACCAGCGAATACCTGGTGAACGCGGCCGACCTGCAGATCAAGATGGCCCAGGGCGCCAAGCCCGGCGAGGGCGGCCAGCTGCCCGGCCACAAGGTCTACCCGTGGATCGCCAAGACCAGGCACTCCACGCCGGGCGTCGGCCTCATCTCGCCGCCGCCGCACCACGACATCTACTCGATCGAGGACCTGGCCCAGCTCATCCACGACCTGAAGAACTCCAACCCGGAGGCCAGGGTCCACGTGAAGCTGGTCGCCGAGGTCGGCGTCGGCACGGTCGCCGCGGGCGTGTCCAAGGCGCACGCCGACGTGGTGCTCATCTCCGGGCACGACGGCGGCACCGGCGCCTCGCCGCTCACGTCGCTCAAGCACGCGGGCGCGCCGTGGGAGCTCGGCCTGGCCGAGACCCAGCAGACGCTCCTGCTGAACGACCTGCGCGACCGCATCGTCGTCCAGGTCGACGGCCAGCTCAAGACCGGCCGCGACGTCGTCATCGCCGCGCTGCTCGGCGCCGAGGAGTACGGCTTCGCCACCGCGCCCCTCGTCGTCAGCGGCTGCGTCATGATGCGGGTCTGCCACCTCGACACCTGCCCCGTGGGCGTCGCCACGCAGAACCCGGAGCTGCGCAAGCGCTTCACCGGCAAGCCGGAGTTCGTGGTCAACTTCTTCGAGTTCATCGCCGAGGAGATCCGCGAATACCTGGCCGAGCTGGGCTTCCGCACGCTCGACGAGGCGATCGGGCACGTCGAGATGCTCGACATGTCGGCGGCCGAGGACCACTGGAAGGCCAGCGGCCTCGACCTGGCGCCGATCCTGCACCGGCCCGAGCTGCCCGCGGGCACCGTGCTGCGCAGGGTCGTCGAGCAGGACCACGGCCTGCAGCACGCGCTGGACAACACGCTGATCCAGCTCGCCGAGGGCGCGCTCAACGAGGGCACCCCGGTCACGCTGGAGCTGCCCATCCGCAACGTCAACCGCACGGTCGGCACCATGCTCGGCTACCAGGTGACCAAGCGGTACGGCGGCCAGGGCCTGCCCGACAACACGATCGACATCTCGTTCACCGGCTCGGCGGGCAACTCGCTCGGCGCGTTCGTGCCGCGCGGCGTCACGCTGCGGCTGACCGGCGACGCCAACGACTACCTCGGCAAGGGCCTGTCCGGCGGGCGGATCACCGTCCGGCCGCACGAGGAGGCCCCGCTCGACGGCCACATCATCTCCGGCAACGTCGCCCTGTACGGCGCCACGTCCGGCGAGGTGTTCATCCGCGGCGTCGTGGGCGAGCGGTTCTGCGTGCGCAACTCCGGCGCCACGGCGGTCGTCGAGGGTGTGGGCGATCACGGCTGCGAGTACATGACCGGCGGCCGGGCCGTCGTCCTCGGCCCGACCGGGCGCAACTTCGCGGCCGGCATGTCGGGCGGCATCGCCTACCTGCTCGACCTCAGGTCCGAGCGGGTCAACCGCGAGATGGTCGCCATCGAGACGCTCACCGAGGAGGACGGCGAGTTCCTCAAGGAGACCGTCGAGAAGCACTTCGCGGAGACCGGCTCGCCGGTCGCCAAGGAGCTGCTGGCCGACTGGGACGCGGCGCTGGGCCGGTTCGGCAAGATCATGCCGACCGACTACAAGCGGGTGCTGGCCGCCGCCGAGGCCGCCCGCATCGAAGGCAGGGACATCGACGAGGCGGTCATGGCCGCCGCGGTGCAGGGTTAGGGAGGCGTACCGAATGGCTGACCCCAAGGGTTTTCTCACGCACGACCGGGAGCTGCCGGCGCGCCGCCCCGTGGACGTCCGCATCAGCGACTGGCGCGAGGTCTACCAGGACTTCTCGCGGGAGAAGCTGACCAAGCAGGCGGCCCGCTGCATGGACTGCGGCATCCCGTTCTGCCACAACGGCTGCCCGCTCGGGAACCTCATCCCCGAGTGGAACGACCTCGTCTACCGCACCGACTGGCGCGAGGCGATCGAGCGGCTGCACGCCACGAACAACTTCCCCGAGTTCACGGGCCGGCTCTGCCCGGCCCCGTGCGAGGCGGCGTGCGTGCTCGGCATCAACTCCGACCCCGTGGCGATCAAGCGGGTCGAGGTCGAGATCATCGACCGGGCGTTCGCCGAGGGCTGGGTGACCCCGCAGCCCCCGGCCGTCAAGACCGGCAAGCGGGTGGCGGTCGTCGGCTCGGGCCCTGCGGGCCTGGCCGCCGCGCAGCAGCTCACCAGGGCCGGGCATGACGTGGTCGTGTTCGAGCGGGCCGACCGGATCGGCGGCCTGCTGCGGTACGGCATCCCCGAGTTCAAGATGGAGAAGCGGCACATCGAGCGCCGCCTGGAGCAGATGCGGGCCGAGGGCACCGAGTTCCGCACCGGCGTGAACGTCGGCGTCGACATCACCGCCGCCGAGCTGCGCGAGCAGTTCGACGCCGTGGTGCTGTCGGGCGGGGCCACCCAGTGGCGCGACCTGCCGGTGACCGGGCGCGAGCTCAAGGGCGTCTACCAGGCGATGGAGTACCTGCCGCTGTCCAACAAGGTCCAGGAGGGCGACTTCGAGACCGCGCCCGTCTCGGCCGAGGGCAAGCACGTCGTGGTGATCGGCGGCGGCGACACCGGCGCCGACTGCATCGGCACGGCGATCCGGCAGGGCGCCGCGTCCGTCACCCAGCTCGAGATCATGCCGCAGCCGCCGGCGAACAGGCCCGGCAGCCAGCCGTGGCCGACGTTCCCGATCCTGTTCAAGATGGAGAGCGCCCACGAGGAGCTGGCCGACGGCGGGGGAGAGCGGGTCTACGCGGTCTCCACGACCGAGTTCGTCGGTGACGCCGACGGCAACGTGCGGGCACTGCGGCTGGTCGAGGTCGAGGGGCCGCAGGGCGGGTTCAAGCCGATCCCGGGCACCGAGCGCGAGATCCCGGCCGAGCTGGTGACGCTGTCGATGGGCTTCCTCGGCCCGGAGAAGGGCTCGCTGCTGCAGGACCTGGCCGAGGTCGGCGGTGACGGCTTCTACGACGCGCGGGGCAACGTCTCGCGTGACAAGACGTACATGTCCAAGGTGGACGGCGTCTTCGTGGCCGGCGACATGGGCCGCGGGCAGTCGCTCATCGTGTGGGCCATCGCCGAGGGGCGGGCCGCCGCCTCGGGCGTGGACCGGTACCTGACCGGGGAGACGGCGCTGCCGTACCCGATCCTGCCGACCGCGCGGCCGCTGGTGTAACGCAAAGAGGCCGGGACCGCTCAGCGCGGTCCCGGCTTTTTCACGCGCATTCGCGGGCGATGGCGTCGAGGACGCGCTGCGAGCCGGCGTCGGCGGCGCGGTAGATGACCAGCCGCCGGCCGGGGGCCTGGATCGGAGCTGTCACCCCATAGTCGACGGTCAGCGGGCCCTTGACGGCGTGCCGCAGCCGCTTTTGGCCCCGGCCGTTCACCCGGACGTGCCGCAGCCGCTTCTGGCCCCGGCCATTGACCCGGACGTCGCGCAGCGCCCACAGGCGGGCCGGCCTCCTCGCGGCCGGCGGTGAGCTCGTCGACCGGCTCCGTCAGCGCCTTGTCATCGGGATGGGCCGCCCATGAGGCCCGCAGGTCGGCGATGCCCTCGCGGAGCGTGCGCTCCCTGTCGCGGAAGAAGTCGCGCAGGCCCGGGTGGAGCATGCACGGCATGTCCAAGGAATTGCACACTCTGCAAGCCTTGCAGAGTGTGCAAGAGTTGCGTACAGTGCAAGGTATGGAGAGTCCGCAGCAGCGTCGAGACCGTCGGCGGGCCGAGAAGCGGCAGGCCATCAGGGTCGCCGCGGTGAAGATCGCGCTCGACGAGGGGATCGAGGCCGCGACCGTGGAGGCGATCAGCGCGGCGGCCGACATCTCGCCGCGCACCTTCTTCAACTACTTCGCCTCCAAGGAGGAGGCGCTCGTCATGGAGCCTCTCTGGCACCCCGAGGAGCTCGTCGGCATGCTCGCGGAAAGGCCCGCCGACGAGCCCGCCTTCCAGTCGCTGAAAACGGTGATGCGGACCTTCGCCGTCCGGAGCCAGCGGATCTGGACGGACATGCAGCCGTTCATGGAGCTGCGCAAGCGCCACCCCGAACTGGCCGCCAAGTCCAGGGCGGCCGACGAGACGAAGATCATGGACACGGTCTTCGACGCCGTCAGGAGCCGTCCGGGCGTCACCAGCCCCATCCACGCCAGGCTGCTCATCGTCGCGTCGTTCGGCGCCGCCATCTCGGCGATCCAGGAGGCGACCGCCGGCGGCGACTCGGTGGAGGACCTGCTCGAAGAGGCGTTCACGCTGCTGGAGAACGGACTCTGACCCCATAGGGAAAGCGGCGACCGGGGTGGCACCCCCGATCGCCGCGGATCACTCCTGCCCTCGCGAAAGAAGCAAGGAGACGACCAATGCTATCCACAACCACGCCCGAGGCCGCACCTCGGCGCTCACTCTGGGTGAGCATGGCCTCACTCATGCTCACCATGTTCCTGGCCGCCGTCGACCAGACCGTGGTGGCGACCGCCATGCCGACCATCGTGGGCGAGCTGAACGGCCTGGAGAGCCTGTCGTGGCTGGTCACCGCGTTCGCACTGACGTCGGGCATCGCCACGCCCCTCTACGGCAAGCTCAGCGACATGTACGGCCGCAAGAACCTCTACCTGTCGGCCATCGTCCTGTTCGTCCTCGGCTCGGCCCTGTGCGGGCTCGCGCAGTCGATGGGCCAGCTCATCGCCTTCCGGGCCTTCCAGGGCATCGGGGCGGGCGGTCTCATGGTGCTGACCATGACCATCGTCGGCGACCTGGTCACGCCCCGCGAACGGGCCAAGTACCAGGGCATCTTCGGCGCGGTCTTCACGCTGGCCTCGATCGCCGGGCCGATCCTCGGCGGCTACCTCACCCAGCACGTCTCCTGGCGCTGGATCTTCTACATCAACCTGCCGCTCGGCGTGGTCGCGCTGGCCGTGGCGTTCGCCGTGCTGAAGCTGCCCAAGCGCGTCTCCCCGCACCGCATCGACTGGCTCGGCGCCGTGCTCATCTCCGGGCTGCTGACCTGCCTGACGCTGTTCGCCTCCTGGGGCGGCACCCTCTACGCCTGGTCCTCGCCGGTCGTCATCGGGCTCGGCGGCGGCGCGGTGCTGCTGGCCGTGCTGTTCGTGCTGGTGGAGCGGACGGCGGCCGAGCCGGTGCTGCCGCTGCGGCTGTTCCGCGACCGGACGTTCACGATCCCGGTGGCCTCCGTCGTGCTCATGGCCACCGCGATGCTCGGCGCGGCCACGTTCCTGCCCGTGTTCCTGCAGCTGGCCACCGGCGCGAGCGCGGCGGACTCAGGGCTGCTGCTGCTCCCGATGATGGTCGGGATGGTCGTCTCGTCGACGCTGACGGGGCAGCTCGTGCACCGGTTCGGCCGGTTCAAGTGGTTCATGGTCACGGGGACGGCGCTCGCCGGGGTCGCCGGGCTCCTGTTCTCCACCATGGACCTCGGGACCAGCGGGTTCGTCTCCGGCGCGTACATGGCGCTCTTCGGGGCCGGGCTCGGCATGGTCATGCAGAACGTGCTGCTGGTCGTGCAGACCACCACCGCGGCGGCGGACCGGGGAGCGGCGACCTCGGCCGTCACGTTCGCCCGGGGCGTCGGCGGCGCGGTGGGCGTGGCGGTGCTGGGCGGCGTCTTCAGCGGCAGGCTCGCGCTGGGGCAGGCCTCGCTCACGCCCGAGGCCATCCAGGCGCTGCCCGAGGCCGCTCGGCACGCCACGCAGCTCGCCTTCTCCGACGCCATCAGCGGGGTGTTCGCGTGGGTGGGCCCGATCCTGCTGGCCGCCGCGTTGCTGCTGGCGTTCCTGAGGAACGTACGCCTGACCGACCAGGCCCCGTCCGAGCCGGTCGCGCAGGAACCGGCCCCGGAGCCCGGCGTACGGGCCTGAGCCCAGGGCTGAGCGGATCCCGTCCCCGGGGTCCGCTTAGCTACCTTTAGGCCGAAATTTCGTCAGTAAGTTGCATCACCTGGTAAGTGTCGGGAAGATGCAGAATCTGCGGCACTGGGTGGATGGGGGAACAATGCGGCGGGTCACCTCTGGCTTGACGGCGTTGGCCACCGTGGTCGCGATGGCCGCCTGCTCGGCCGGCACCTCGCAGGCCCCGCCCCGCGCCGCCACCCCCCAAGGCCCCGAATACCTCGTCTTCTACACCCAAGGCGGGCAGCAACAGGCACAGCAGGCCGTCGAAAGCGCCGGCGGCACCACGCTCGCGAACGACGCCAAGCTCGGCTACCTGACGGCCACGGGCGGCGGCGGCAGGTTCGTCGAGAACGTGGGCGCCGACGGGTCCGTCGTCGGGGTGTCCCCGGACCGCAGCATCGGTTTCGCCGAAACCGGCGCCGCCCGCGCCGCCACCCGCCGTACCGGAGGAGCCAAGGGCCGGACGGCGGCCTTCCCCGACGCGCGGTCGTTCACCAAGAGCGGCTCGGGAGAGCCGCTCGCCGGCCGCCAGTGGGACATGCGGATGATCGGCGCCGACCGCGCCAACGCCAAGGTGCCCGGCAGCAGGCAGGTGCTGGTCGGCGTCATCGACACCGGCGTGGACGGCAAGCACCCCGACATCGCCCCCAACTTCAACCGCGAACTCAGCCGCAACTTCGTCACCGACAAGCCCAAGGACGAGGACGGCGAGACGCTCGACGGCCCCTGCGAGGTCAGCAGCTGCAAGGACCCCGTGGACGAGGACGACGACGGCCACGGCACCCACGTGGCCAGCACGATCGCCGCCCCGATCAACGGCATCGGCATCGCCGGCGTCGCCCCCGGCGTGCAGATCGTGAACATCAGAGCCGGCCAGGACTCCGGCTTCTTCTTCCTCAAGCCCAGCCTCGACGCGCTCACCTACGCCGGCGACATCGGCGTGGACGTCGTGAACATGAGCTACTACGTCGACCCCTGGCTGTTCAACTGCACGAACAACAAGGCCGACTCCAGGAAGGAACAGCTCGAACAGGCGGCCATCATCACCGGCATGCAGCGGGCGCTCGACTACGCCCGCCAGCGCGGCGTCACCCTCATCTCCGCCCTCGGCAACGGCTCCACCGACCTCGGCCACCCCAAGGTCGACAAGGAGAGCCCCGGCTACCCGGTGGGCGAGAAGAAGGAGCGCCAGGTCGACAACTCCTGCGTCAACGTGCCCGCCGAGTCCTCCGGCGTCATCTCCGTGGCCGGGCTCGGCCCCTCCGGCCGCAAGGCGATCTACAGCGACTACGGCGTCGAGCAGGCCGACGTGTCCGCGCCCGGCGGCGACGCGCTGGACGGCAAGGGCGCCAAGGCCACCCGCTCGATCCTGGGCGCCGCGCCCGAGCACGTGCTGAGGGCCGCCGGGCGGATCGACGCGAAGGGCGAGCCCAAGGGCGCCGACGTCGTCAAGGACTGCAAGGGCGACACCTGCGCCTACTACCAGTACCTCGACGGCACCTCCATGGCCGCCCCGCACGCCACGGGAGTCGCCGCCATCCTCATCAGCCGCTTCGGCAAACCCGGCAAGGGCGGCCTCGAACTGGCCCCGGCCACCGTCGAGGACCTGCTGTACAAGACCGCCACCCCCAAGGCCTGCCCCACGCCCCGCCAATATGTGTACAAAGCCTACGGCCAGGACGTCACGCAGGTCTGCGAGGGAGACCAGGCGGACAACGGCTTCTTCGGGCACGGTGTCGTGGACGCATGGAAAGCGGCTACCGTCGAACCATGATGTATCGCATCATCGCGGACGCCGCGATGGTGGTGCACTTCGCGTTCCTGGCCTACCTGGCCGTGGGCGGGTTCCTCGCGTGGCGCTGGCGGCGTACGATCTGGGCGCACCTGGCCGTGGTCGGCTGGGGCCTGCTATCGCTCTCGACCGGCGTCGAGTGCCCGCTCACCGTGATCGAAGACTGGGGACGCCGGAACGCGGGGCTGCCCGAGCTGCCCCGCGGCGGATTCATCGACAACTACATCGAGGGCGTGATCTACCCGGAGCAGTACACGAACTTGGTACGTCTGGGGGTCGCCGTTCTCGTTCTGTTCTCTTACATAGGCTACGTTCTCCGTCGTCAGTGACTGCCAAGTGGTCTGTACCAATTAAGGTAGGACTCGTGACTCGTCGCGCGAAAATCGTCTGCACCCTAGGCCCCGCCACCTCCTCCAAAGAACGCCTCCGCGAGCTGATCGCCGCAGGCATGGACGTGGCACGGTTCAACCTCAGCCATGGCACTCATGACATGCACAGAGAGGTCTACGACCGGGTCAGGGAGGTGGCGGCCGACCTCGGCCGCGGCGTAGGCATGCTCGCCGACCTGCAGGGCCCCAAGATCCGCGTCGGCACGTTCGAGGAGGGCCCCGTCAGGCTGGGCTTCGGCGACGTCTTCACCATCACCACCGAAGACGTCCCGGGCGACCGCGAGCAGGTCTCCACCACCTACAAGGGGCTGCCGAACGACGTGCGCCCCGGTGACACGATCCTCGTCGACGACGGCCGCCTCGTGCTCGAGGCCACCCGCGTCGACGGTGAGCGCATCACCACCCGCGTCGTCATCGGCGGCATGATCTCCGACAACAAGGGCCTCAACCTGCCCGGCGTCAACGTCAGCGCCCCCGCCCTGACCGACAAGGACGAGGCCGACCTGCGCTGGGCGCTGCGCACCGGCTTCGACATGATCGCCCTGTCCTTCGTCCGCCGCCCGTCCGACGCCGACGTGGTGCGCAACATCATGGAGCAGGAGGCCGTACGCCTGCCGCTGCTCGCCAAGATCGAGAAGCCGCAGGCCGTCGACCGCCTCCCCGAGATCGTCGAGGCCTTCGACGGCATCATGGTCGCCCGCGGCGACCTGGGCGTCGAGCTGCCGCTGGAGCAGGTGCCGATCGTGCAGCGGCGCATCATCGAGCTGTGCCGCGAGAAGGCCCACCCGGTCATCGTCGCCACCCAGATGCTCGACTCGATGATGAACGCCCCGCGCCCCACCCGGGCCGAGGCCTCCGACGTGGCCTACGCGGTCATGGACGGCGCCGACGCGGTCATGCTGTCGGGCGAGACGTCGGTCGGCAACTACCCGATCGAGTCCGTCTCCACGATGGACCGCATCGCCTGCGCCGCCGAGGAGACGTCCCTGCACGCCACGCACACGCTGGAGCGCATGCCGGAGACCACCGGCGGCGCCATCGCGCGGGCGGCGGCCGAGGTGGGGGCCATCGTGGGGGCCAAGGCACTGGTGGCGTTCACGATGTCGGGGGAGACGGCGCGCCGCCTGGCCCGCTACCGCTCGCCGATCCCGCTGCTGGCCTTCACGTCGTCGCCGCACGTGCGGGGACAGCTGTCGTTGACGTGGGGGGTGGAGACGTTCCACGTGCCGTTCGTGCACCACACCGACGACATGGTGCGGCAGGTGGAGGCTTCGCTGCTGTCGTCCGGGCGGCTGGAGAAGGGGGACAAGGTGGTCATCGTGGCCGGCTCGCCTCCCGGCACCCCGGGCTCCACCAACGCCCTGCGGGTCCACACCGTCGGCTCGGCCGTCTCCCACACGCACTAACCTTCAGTTTTTTGCGGCTGCGCACGGTCGGCACGACCCGCCGACCATGGCGCTCTTTGGATTCTTTACGGCTGCGCACGGTGGGCACCACCCGCCGACCGTGGCTGAGGGCCCTCCAGGGAGACGCTTACCCGCCTCACCGGCGCGCCGCCGCAACGGCGCGCCGTGGGCCATCTCCGTGGTTCTCGCTTGACCGGCGCGCCAGGGGGAGACGGGGCACGCCCACGGTGCCCGCGCGTTCCGACCTGATCGCGCGAAGGGCCTGAGGGCGCCCGCGCGTCTTGATGGGCGGCCCCACCGTGTGCCCCAGCGCGGGCGGCGCCGGTGGCCGGGCGCCGCCCGTCGGGTTGGTCAGGGGGTCAGTTGGCGTGCAGGGCGGCGTTCAGCTCGATGCCGCCGCCCGTGCGCGGCACCGCCTCCACCGCGCCCGACTGCGAGTTGCGGCGCAGCAGGACCCCGTTCGAGCCCGACAGCTCGGCCGCCTTCACCACCGTGCCGTCCGGGAGCGCGACCTTCGTGCCCGCCGTCACGTACAGCCCGGCCTCCACCACGCAGTCGTCCCCCAGCGAGATGCCGATGCCCGCGTTGGCGCCGAGCAGGCAGCGCTCGCCGATCGAGATGACCTGCTTGCCGCCGCCGGACAGCGTCCCCATGATCGAGGCCCCGCCGCCCACGTCGGAGCCGTCGCCGACGACCACGCCGGCCGAGATGCGGCCCTCGACCATGGAGGCGCCCAGGGTGCCGGCGTTGAAGTTCACGAAGCCCTCGTGCATGACCGTGGTGCCGCTCGCCAGGTGGGCGCCCAGGCGCACCCGGTCCGCGTCGGCGATCCGCACGCCGGAAGGCAGCACGTAGTCCACCATCCGCGGGAACTTGTCCACCCCGTACACCGTCACCGCGCCCCTCGCCCGCAGCCGCAGGCGCGTCCGCTCGAAGTCCGGGACCGGGCACGGACCGAAATTGGTCCACGCGACGTTGGCGAGCAGGCCGAAGACGCCGTCCAGGTTGACCCCGTGCGGCCTGACCAGGCGCGCGGACAGCAGGTGCAGCCGCAGGTAGACGTCGTGGGCGTCCACGGGCGCCTCGGAGAGCTTGGCGATGCCGGTGCGCACCGCCACCACCTCCACGCCCCGTGCCGCGTCGGGACCCGTCAGCTCGGCCAGCTCACCGGCCTCGCCGGCGGAGAGCCGCTCGGTGCCCGTCGCGGGCGCGTCGCCCAGCTCGGGGGCGGGGAACCAGGTGTCGAGTACGGTGCCGTCGGCGGCGATGGTCGCGAGGCCGACGCCGAACGCGCCGGTCGAGGTGGGATCGATAGCAGTCACGGGCCCAAAAATACCGTTTCCGGGTCAGCCGAGAGCGCCCAGGTCGGCGGAGAGCCAATGCTCGGGTCGCATCCGGAACGTCATGAGCACGTGCAGGTCCGAGCCCTGCACGTATCCCTCCACCGCGTCCGGCGGCAGGTAGCGGGAGGAGATGCGCGTCAGGTCCTCCAGCGTCGTGGGCCCGGAGCGCACGACGGGCCCCTCGACGGACACGTACCGGTAGGTCGGGCTGACCCGCTGCACCAGCATCGAGAACCTGGTCGCCTTCGCGATCAGCTTGGCCTTGCGCGAGCCGCCGTCCGTCAGGAAGCGGATCTCGTCGCCGGGGACGTAGTCGTACCAGACGGGCACGATCAGCGGCGCGCGCCCGTCACCCGTCTCCACCGCCAGGCTCGCGATGTGCGGCTCCGCCAGGAACGCCTCCCTCGCCGCCACGCTCAACGGCATGCCGCCCCACCCCCGTCTTCATCGATCTTGAGACCGATATTCCCGATGGGAGCGATCCCGAAAGCTCCTCGATCGCGGTTTTGCCCAGGTGATCCCCATCTGCGGCGGCCAGGTTCCGGGCCGCGACCGTCGTCGCCGTGTGCACGAACCCCGCCAGCGCCCGCGACCGGACCCCCTCCGGCCAGGCCAGCACCACCGTCGTCGGAGCGCCGTCGAGCACCGGAACGCACACCAGATCCCGCCGCAGATGATCCCGCACCGACTCCGGCGCCACCGCGATCAACCGCCCCAACGCCACCAGTTGCATCGCCATGGACGGATCATGCGGCTCCGGATGCTGACCCGGCCAGCACGGAGCCGGGTCCTCCGCCAACTCGGCCCGGCGCACGAAGGGACGCCCCGCCAGCCGGTGCCCGGGCCGCACGATCGCCACGCTGCCCTCCTCACGGAGCGGCTCGCTGTCGAAACCCGTCAGATCCTCGTACGGGCTGTGCAGGAACGCCACGTCGGCCGTGCCGTCACGCAGCATCCGCGCCCGCTCCGTCACCGCGCACAGGACCAGATCCACCTCGACGGCGTCCGGATGGGCACGGTAGGCGGCGAGGATCTCCGGCAGCAGGCCGCCGTCGCCGCCCGCCTTCATCGCCACCACCAGCCGGGGCACCGCGTGCCCCGCCCGCTGCGTGCGCACCGTCGCGGCGGCCACCGCGTCGAGGACCTTGGCCGCCTCCCTGGCCAGCACCTCGCCCGCCGGAGTCAGCGAGATCCGCCGCCCCGACCGGTCGAACAACGTCACCCCGAGCCGCCGCTCCAGCTTCTGGATCGCCCTCGACAGCGGCGGCTGCGCCATGCCCAGCCGCTCGGCCGCCCGCCCGAAGTGCAGTTCCTCCGCGACAGCGGCGAAATAGGCCAGCTCGCGCGTTTCCATACCCTCAGGGTATGGCCCATGACCCACCCGGTGTTGGCCCCGGAACCGCCGGCGATGGTGTGCTTCCCGACATGACCGACAAGACCACAGCCCTGGTGACCGGGGCGAACAAGGGCATCGGATACGAGGTCGCCGCCGGACTCGCGCGCACGGGCATGACAGTGCTGCTCGCCTCCCGCGACCGGGCACGCGGGGAGGAGGCCGTCGCCCGGCTCCGCGCCGAGGGCGGCGACGTGCGCCCCGTCCTGCTGGACGTCACCGACCCGGCCACGATCGACGCCGCCGCCGCCACGCTGACCCGCCTCGACGTGCTGGTCAACAACGCCGGCCTCGCGGGCCCCATGGGCGACCCGCCCAGCGCCATGTCCCCGCGGACCCTCCGGGAGGTGCTCGAGACGAACGTCGTCGGCGTCCTCATGGTCACCAACGCCATGCTCCCCCTGCTCAGACGCTCACCGGCGGCCCGCATCGTGAACGTCTCCAGCGGCGTCGGCTCCCTCGCCCACCACACCGACCCCGGCCACTACATGTCCGCCCTGCCGCCCTCGGCCACCTATCCCGTGTCCAAGACCGCGCTCAACTCCCTGACCGTCCAGTACGCCAAGGAACTGCGCGAGGAAGGCATCCTCGTCAACGCCGCCGCCCCGGGCGCCTGCGCCACCGACCTCACCAAGGACCTGCCGTACAAACCCACCCGCACGGCCGCGGACGGGGCCGCCGTCATCATCCGGCTGGCCACCCTCGGCCCCGACGGCCCGACCGGCGGCTTCTACGACGACGCCGGGGCCGTGCCCTGGTGACCGGTCAGTATTTCGGGCCGACGTGAAGGTCGAGCAGCTCCACCGCCTCCCTACGGGCGACCGAGAGCTCGTTGCGGTTGTTGAACCGCCAGGCCACGCCGAGCAGATCGAGCGCCTCTCCGCAGAGGGCGAGGATGTCGGGGGACTCGTTCTTGAAGTGGTAGCGCGGATATTCGTACCAGCGGACGCCGCTGGGGAGGACACGGCGGACCCGGTTCATGCCGCGATAGCCGTCGGAGTGGATGAGGCCCCTGACGAACCTCCCGGGATGCGCGGAGACGATCTCCCGCTGCCATGGCTCGAGGACGATCGGGCGCTCATGCTTCTTGCCGGGGCCGTGCTGCGGGAACAGGTGCGGCCAGTGCTTGGAGAGGCTCTTGACCTCGGTGCAGCCGTTGCGCCTGCGCCGGCTCACGACCGAGGCCGGCATCACCCGTGCCATCGTCGCGGCGGCTTCTTCGATGAGGCCGGGCCAGCTGTCGTCGCAGTAGACGGTAAGCAGATGGACCCCCTTGGGGCAGCGCACGATGTGGCCGTCGCCGAGGTAGAGGCCGAGCAGCTGGGCATAGCCGTCGGCGGGCGTCGGAGAGAGCGGAATCGGCGCACAACGGGCGCAACCGCGGGCCGTGGGGGAGCGGCTCTCGGGCGCCTCGCGCCACCGGCGGATGGTGCTCAGGCTGACGCCGGTCTGGCGGCTGGTCTCGCTGATGCTAAGTCCCGACCCAAGCAGGCGAAGCGCTTCGTCACGGACAGCGAGATCATACATGCGGAGAGTGTCGCACTTGGGTACGACAAAACCGCCCGGCCGAAAGGACCGGGCGGCTGATCGTGCCCCGGGTGGGATTCGAACCCACACTGTGCGGGTTTTGAATCCGCTTTCTCTCCCAGTTGGAATACCGGGGCAGGAGTCCGGATTATCGGACTCATGGGTGTCGCTTGGTCGAATCTTAGCCCAACCAGAAGCTGCTCCGACCTGGCGTGGATCTAATCTACCGGACATCGGTACTCTTCTGCTCGTGAGTACGCAGCGGCGAGTAGTGATCGCGGAAGACGAGGCCCTGATCCGCCTCGACCTCAAGGAGATGCTCCAGGAGGACGGCTACGTCGTCGTGGGCGAGGCCGGGGACGGTGAGCAGGCGATCCGGCTGGCCGCCGATCTGAGGCCGGACCTCGTGATCCTGGACGTGAAGATGCCCGTGCTCGACGGCATCTCGGCGGCCGAGCGGATCGCGGCCGAGCGGATCGCCCCGTGCCTGATCCTGACCGCGTTCTCCCAGCGTGACCTGGTCGAGCGGGCCAGGGACGCGGGGGCGATGGCCTATCTGGTCAAGCCGTTCACGAAGGCGGATCTGGTGCCGGCGATCGAGATGGCGGTCAGCAGGCACGAGGAGATGGTGGCGCTGGCGTCCGAGGTGTCGAGCCTGTCGGAGCGGCTGGAGACCAGGAAGCTGGTGGAGCGGGCCAAGGGTCAGCTGATGACGCAGCACGGCTGGAGTGAGCCGCAGGCGTTCAGGTGGATCCAGAAGGCGTCGATGGATCGGCGGTTGAGCATGCGTGAGGTTGCTCAGATCGTTATAGATGACGCGGCCGAGCGGGGCTGAATAAGGCCTATATCAAGTCTTTTGGGCCGGTGGGTTGTGGTGTGGTCACGAGTGGGCATCCAACCGGCTTCGAGTGCTTTTCGTGGGAGGTGTCCCGGCGCGTAACTGATGGGCGGACGGAAGGTCCGCTCATCTCGAACGGAGACGCTTTCGATGATCCGTATTTCCCGCGCGCCGGTCGCCGCCACAGCGATCCGCGTACCGGTGCTCGCCGCTGCCCGCTTACCGGTCGCCGTCGCGGCGGCGTGTCTGGTGCTGGTCGCGTGTTCGGGCGGAGGCACGACCGCCGCCCCCGCCGGGTCCGCCTTGGCTTCGTCCTCGTCGGCCACGGCCGCGAAGAAGGGGGACGGCACGCTGACGATCGGCACGGTGCTGCCGCAGACGGGTTCGCTCGCGTATCTGGGCCCGCCCATGTTCACGGGTGTGAACCTGGCGCTCAAGGAGGTGAACGAGGCGGGCGGGGTGCTGGGCAAGCCGGTCACCAAGTACGACACGGACTCGGGTGACACCACCACGAACATCGCCTCGCAGTCGGCCGACAAGCTGCTGACGCAGAAGGTGGACGCGATCGTGGGCGCGGCGTCGTCGTCGGTGTCGGAGTCGATCATCGACAAGATCACCCGGGCGGGGGTCGTGCAGTTCTCGCCGGCGAACACGTCGGACAAGTTCACCACGATCAACGACCGGGGGCTCTATTTCCGTACGGCGCCGCCGGACAAGCTGCAGGGCCGGGTGCTGGGTGACCTGGTGGTGGGCGACGGCAACGACACGGTGGGCATTCTGGCCATGCAGGACTCGTACGGCACGGGTCTGGCGGATCAGGTGCAGAAGACGATCACGGACGGCGGTGGCGAGGTCGTGGAGCGGGTGGACTACGACCCGAAGGCGGCCGACTTCTCCGCGGACGTGGCCAGGATCAAGGCGAAGAATCCGAAGGGCATCGTGCTGATCGGGTTCGAGGAGACGGCGAAGGTCGTGGCGGAGCTGGTCAAGCAGGGTCTGACAGCGGACAGGCACAAGTGGTACATGGTGGACGGCAACATGTCGAACACCAACTTCGTCAGGGCCCCGAAGGGCACGCTCAAGGACGTCAAGGGCACGCTGCCCGGTGCGGCGGCGCCCGAGGCGTTCCAGAAGAAGCTGCTGGCGGTCAATCCCAAGCTGACCGAGTTCACGTACGCGGCGGAGTCGTACGACGCGGTGACGCTGATCGCGCTGGCGGCCGAGGTGGCCAAGGACGACTCGGGGGCGGCCATCGCGGCGAACCTGGTGGCCGTGAGCAAGTCCGGCGAGAAGTGCACCGGTTTCAAGGAGTGCGTGGACCTGCTGAAGGCCGGTAAGGACATCGACTACGAGGGTGTCAGCGGGCCGGTCGACTTCAACGAGGTGGGCGACCCGTCGGTGGCGACGATCGGGGTCTACCAGTACGGGGCGGACAACACGTTCGACGCGGCGAAGGCGGTCGAATATCGCCAGGGCAACATCGCGGGCTGAGGAGCGCCCATTGCACCCCAGATCCGTAAATTTCCGGATCTGGGGTGTGTCGTGTCTGACAGGACCGTAACTCACACGAAACACATCATTACCATCAGTGTTTATGACATTACGAATCCGCATAAAAGCCGCGTAAGAACTCCCCATCACCTGTTCGAACAGGCATGCTGAGCTCGGAAAACCCAGCGAAGGTGATCGTTCCTTCGTTGAGATAGGGGGAGTCTCTTTTATGATCCGCATTGCACCAACGGGGCGCGTGCTGGCCGTCGCGGCCGCGGCGAGCCTGGCTCTGACGGCCTGTGGCGGTGGCGGCGGCGACACGGCCGCGAAGCAGTCCGAGTCGGCGGCCCCGTCCACGGCGGCCTCCTCGGCGCCCGCGGCGAAGGGCGACGGCACGCTGACCCTCGGCACCGTGCTGCCGCAGACGGGCTCGCTCGCGTTCCTCGGCCCGCCCGAGTTCGCCGGCGTGGACCAGGCCGTCAAGGAGATCAACGAGGCCGGCGGCGTGCTCGGCAAGCCGATCACCAAGATCCACACGGACTCGGGTGACACGAGCACGAACATCGCCTCGCAGTCGGTGGACAAGCTGCTGGCCCAGAAGGCCGACGCCATCATCGGCGCCGCGTCGTCGTCGGTGTCGGAGTCGATCATCGACAAGATCACGGGTGCGGGCGTGGTGCAGTTCTCGCCGGCCAACACCTCCGACAAGTTCACCACGATCAGCGACAAGGGCCTGTACTTCCGTACGGCGCCGCCGGACAAGCTCCAGGGCCGCGTGCTCGGCGACCTGATCGCCGCCGACGGCAACGACACCATCGGCATCCTGGCCATGCAGGACTCCTACGGCTCCGGCCTGGCCGACCAGGTCACCAAGACCGCCGAGGAGGCCGGCGCCAGCGTCGTGGAGCGGGTCGACTACGACCCGAAGGCGGCCGACTTCTCCGCCGACGTGGCCAAGATCAAGGCGAAGAACCCGAAGGCGATCGTGCTGATCGGCTTCGAGGAGGGCGCCAAGGTCGTGGCCGAGCTGGTCAAGCAGGGCCTGACGACGGACAAGTACAAGTGGTACATGGTGGACGGCAACATGTCGAACACCAACTACCAGAAGATGCCCAAGGGCACGCTCAAGGGCGTCAAGGGCACCATCCCCGGCGCCGAGGCGCCCGAGGAGTTCAGGAAGAAGCTCGTCGAGCTCAGCCCCAAGCTGAGCGACTTCACGTACGCGGCCGAGTCGTACGACGCGGCGAACCTGATCGCCCTCGCCGCCGAGGCGGCCAAGGACGACTCCGGCGCGTCCATCGCCGCCAAGCTGCCCGAGGTGAGCAAGGGCGGCGAGAAGTGCAAGAGCTTCAAGGAGTGCGTCGACCTGCTCAAGGCCGGCAAGGACATCGACTACGACGGCCTCAGCGGCCCGGTCGAGTTCAACGACGCCGGTGACCCGGCGGTGGCCACGATCGGCGTCTACCAGTACGGCGACGACAACAAGTACCCCGGCAAGGCGCTGGAGTACCGCACCGGCAAGATCGAGGGCTAGGAGCCCAGGCCGCACGTCTTCATCGCCCAGGGGATGAGGCGGTCCTGCAGCGGCTTGGGCGGCACCACGATGACCACGCGCTCCTGACCCCCGTCGATGCTGGCCCGCACGGGGAACTGGAAGGCCTTCTTGGCCTCGGCGAACGCGTGGGGGTCGCAGCGGCCGGGGGTGAGCGCGATCGGCACCTCCAGCCGCTGCTGACCGGCGGCCAGCACGCCCAGGGGCCGGTGCTCGGGCGTGACGATGAAGTGGGTGGTCCCGCCCATGTCGGTCACGGTGACGGCGCCGTTCCCGCGCCGGGTGATCACCAGGTTGCCCCGCATGGCCTTGTCGATGTCCTTCCACTCCGGCCCGAACTCGATGTCCGCCGTCTCCTTGATCAGGAACTCCGAGCACTCGTCGCGCAGCAGCCTGGCCAGCAGCGGGTCGGGGTGGGGGACGGTGAAGACCACCTTGCGCGGCTGCTCGGAGCCGGTGCTGACGTGCGCCACGACCGTGGCCGGCTGGACCTCGGGCAGCCCCTGGGGGAGGCAGTTGGCGGGCCCGTACGTGATGCGCAGGTCCGTCCGCTCGGTCTTCTTGAGGGTGGTGTCGGTCCGTTGCGCCGGCAGGGTTTTGAATGACGGCGTGACCAGCTGGACGTCGGCGAAATAGACCGGTGTGTCCGTGGTATTGCGGACGGCCACCTCCAGCGCGTGCACGGGCTCGTCCGAACGCCACTGCGCCAGTGAGACGGATACGCCCGCCGGGGGTGTCGTGGGTGGCGGCGAAGGCCGTTCGGAGGCGGCGCAACCGGCGAGGAGGAGCACCATGGCGAGGGGGACCGTAAAGCGCTTCACTCGATGCAGATTAAGCGCGCTTGCCCAGGTCCGTAAGTTGAGGACTGATTACGACTCCGCATCCAAGTGCCGACAGTTCCCCAGTGCATCTGGTTGGAGCACGCAGCAGTTTTATACGTTTCCTGCATTCGTTCGGGAACGCTCGGCGGTGCTGACCGATCCCGGCCTGGAAATGAAGGAGACACTTCATGATCCGCATTGCTCCCGTGGGGCGGGCGCTGGCTGTCGTGGCTGCCACCAGCCTCGCCCTGACAGCCTGCGGCGGTGGCGGCGGCAACACCGCCACGCAGACGTCAGAGTCTGCCGCCGCGCCGTCGTCGTCGGCGCCCGCCGCGGCGAAGGGCGATGGCACTCTCACCATCGGCACCTTGCTGCCCCAGACCGGTTCGCTGGCCTTCCTCGGCCCGCCCGAGATCGCGGGAGTCGACGCCGCCGTCAAGGAGATCAACGAGGCCGGTGGCGTGCTCGGCAAGCCGATCACCAAGTACGACACCGACTCGGGTGACACCACCACCAACATCGCCTCGCAGTCGGTGGACAAGCTGCTGGCGCAGAAGGCCGACGCCATCATCGGCGCCGCGTCGTCGTCGGTGTCGGAGTCGGTGATCGACAAGATCACCGGTGCGGGCGTGATCCAGTTCTCACCGGCCAACACCTCCGACAAGTTCACCACGATCAGCGACAAGGGCCTGTACTTCCGTACCTCTCCGCCCGACAAGCTGCAGGGGCGCGTGCTGGGTGACCTCGTGGTGGCCGACGGCAACGACACGGTGGGCATCCTGGCCATGCAGGACTCCTACGGCACGGGTCTGGCCGACCAGGTCCAGAAGACCGTCACCGACGGCGGTGGCGAGGTCGTCGAGCGCGTCGACTACGACCCCAAGGCGGCCGACTTCTCCGCGGACGTGGCCAAGATCAAGGCCAAGAACCCCAAGGGCATCGTGCTGATCGGGTTCGAGGAGACCGCGAAGGTCGTGGCCGAGCTGGTCAAGCAGGGCCTGCCCGCCGACAAGCACAAGTGGTACATGGTGGACGGCAACACGTCCAACACGAACTACGTGAAGATGCCCAAGGGCACGCTCGACGGCGTCAAGGGCACGATCCCGGGTGCCGCGGCCCCCGAGGAGTTCGAGAAGAAGCTCCTGGCCATCAACCCCAAGCTCCAGGACTTCAGCTACGCTCCTGAGTCCTACGACGCGACCAACCTGATCGCGCTGGCCGCCGAGGCCGCCAAGAGCGACGCCGGCACGGACGTCGCTGCCAAGCTCGCCGAGGTGAGCAAGGGCGGCGAGAAGTGCAAGAGCTTCAAGGAGTGCGTGGACCTGCTGAAGGCCGGCAAGGACATCGACTACGAGGGCGTCAGCGGCCCGGTCGAGTTCAACGAGGCCGGTGACCCGTCCGTGGCCACCATCGGCATCTACCAGTACGGCGCCAACAACAAGTACGCCACCAAGGCACTCGAGTACCGCACCGGCAACATCGCCGGCTAGAACCGCCGCCTCACACGGAAGGGCCCGGCCGCCACCCCCGCGCCCAACTCTTCGCTACCATCACCCCCCCCC
>NZ_JBSFTC010000060.1:0-46708 GCF_053590415.1 Nonomuraea sp. NPDC003201 | reverse complement strand
CGCGCCGATGCGCGCCCGCTGGCCGGCGACCGGCACGTCCCCTCCCTCAACGGGGCCACGCGCGACCGCATCGACGCGATCGTCCGGCTGCTCAACGAGGAGTACGCCGGGCCGGTCACGCTCGAAGCCGTCGCCCGCGCCGCCCACCTGGCCCCGGCCTCGGCCAGCCGGTTCTTCCGCCGCACCACCGGCGCCACGATCACCGGCTACCTCACCATGCTGCGGGTCAACGCCGCCTGCCGGTTACTGAGGGAGACCGACCGCACCGTCTCCGGCATCTCCGCCGACTGCGGCTTCGCCAACCTGTCCAACTTCAACCGCCGCTTCCGGGAGCTGAGGGGCATGTCGCCACGCGAGTACCGGGCGCTCTGGCGGACCTGACAACGGGACCACGGCCGCCGGCTCTTCGCCGGCGGTCGAGCGTGCCGGTCAGTGGTGGATGCCGAAGGGGCCGAGCAGGCCGGTGTCGATTCTCATGGACTCCAGCAGGCCGAAGGCGTTGTCCTCGGTGAACACCTCGGCGTCGGCCGGCGTGCCGAGGTATTCGGCATGTCTCCGCAGCCCCTGCCCGTCGACGACGCCTTGGGCATGCTGCTTCGCGCACTCGGCGTCTTCGCTGGACGGGACCCCGAGCGCACGCGACCATGGCTTCATATGCCAGCAAACCATCCAGGAATAGCACTTTTCGGTCGGGAGCCCGAACAGCGGCGTCTCGGCGATTTCGTGGACGGCGTCCGCAAGAGCGGCGGGGCGATGCTGGTGCGCGGCGAGGCGGGGATCGGGAAGTCGGCCCTGTTGCTGGACACGGCGGCGATCGCGGCCGCGCGTGGCATGCGGATCTTGCGGACGGCCGGTGTGGAATCAGAGACGCACATGCCCTTCGCCGGTCTGCATCAGATGCTGCTCCCGCTTCGTACCGAGATCAGGGAACTGCCCGCCCCGCAGCGCGACGCGCTGGGAGCGGCGTTCGGGTTGACCGACACCCGGGTGCCGGACCCGTTCCTCATCGCCCTGGCGGCGCTGAACCTCCTGGGCGAGGCCGCCGCCCGCTCGCCCGTCCTGCTCCTTGTCGAGGACGCTCACTGGCTGGACCGCGCGAGCGCCGATGTGCTCGCGTTCGTCGCGCGGCGGCTGGACTCCGAACCGATCGTGCTGCTGGCCGCGATACGCGACGGTTTCCAGAGTCCCCTCGACGGGGCAGGGCTGCCGGAGTTGCTCCTCGATCGGCTCGATGACACCGCCGCGACCGCCTTGCTGGACTCCTGCAGCCCCACCCTGACGCCGGCGGTGCGCACACGGTTGCTGCGGGAAGCTGCGGGAAACCCCTTGGCCCTCGTCGAGCTGCCGATCGCCGCGGGCACGCGGGACGGGACAGGGCCCCTGCCGCCGGGGTGGCTCCCGCTGACCACCCGGCTGGAACAGACCTTCACCGCCCGCATGTCGGGGTTGCCGTCGACCCTTCGGACCATGCTGCTGGTGGCCGCGCTCAACGACAGCACCGCCCTTTCCGAGACCCTCGACGCCACCGCGCTGATCACCGGCGTACCGGTCACGGCAGAAGATCTGGCTCCCGCCGTCACCGTACGGCTGATCGACGTGCACGAAGCCGCGGTGTCGTTCCGGCACCCGCTCATGCGCTCGGCGATCTACCAGGGAGCGAGCATCTCCCAGAGGCACGCGGCGCACGCCGCCCTGGCCGACGTCCTCACCAGCCGGCCGGACCGTCGCCTCTGGCACCGCGCGGCATCCACCCCCAGGCCGGATGAGAGCATCGCCGCCGAGCTGGAGACCACGGCCAAGAGCGTGCGACGTCGGGGCGACCTGTTGTCGGCCGTCGCGGCCCTGGAGCACGCGGTCAGGCTCAGCGAGAATCCCGCTCACCGGTGTGAACGGCTGGTGCGAGCCGCCGAGTACGCGGCTGAGATAGGACGGCGCGACATCGTCATGCGACTGCTGGGCGAAGACGAGCAGCCGCAGCTGTCGGCCCAGCAGCAGGCCCGTATCGTGTGGATCCGCGAGAGCTTCCAGGACGGCATCCGTGACGACAGCGCGGCAGCGCACTCTCTGGCCGATCTCGCCGAGACGATGGCGGCGCAGGGGGACGTCGATCTCGCGCTGAAACTCCTGTCCAGTGCGTCCCTGCGATGTTTCTGGGCTCATGCTGACGAGCGGTCGCGGCAACGCGTCGTCACCGTGGCCGAGGGCCTGCCCGTCGACGATCTGGACGGACGACTGCTGACGGTCCTGGCGTTCGCGGCTCCGATCGAGCGTGGCAAGGTCGTGATCGAGCGATTACGCCAGCTGGCCGCCCACCCGACCGGCGGGCGGCCGGCGGCCCGCCTGCTCGGCAGTTCGGCGTTGATGGTGGGGGCGTTCGACCTGTCGGAGGAGTTCTGCGCCGCGTCGCTGCCGGCCCTGCGCGCGCAGGGCCGGCTCAGCCTCCTGACACGAGACCTCGGCGCACAGGCGTGGAGCGCGGCCCGGCTGGCCGACCTGAGCGTGGCCATCCCCGCCGCCGAGGAGGCCGCCCGTCTGGCGCACGAGACGTCCCAGCCGCTGATGCACGCCATCGCTCAGGCCTCGGGCGCGGTGCTCGCCGCGCTGCGCGGCGAGCAGGATCGCGTGGAGAGCCTCGCGATGGCGGCCGAGCAGGTGGCCCTGCCCGTCGGAGCCCGCCCCGTGCTGGCCACGGTGCAGCTCGCGCGTGGACTCGCCGCACTGGGCGAGGGACGTTACGCCGACGCCTTCGACCATCTGCGACGGATGCACGACCCCGCCGATCCGGCCTTCCACCTGGCGCTGCGCTGCTTTTCCCTGGCCGAACTCGCAGATGCCGCGGCGCACAGCGGTCAAGGTCGCGCGGTGGCCGGCATCATCGAGGAACTGGAGGCGGTGGCGCTCACCACGCCGTCGCCGTCCTTGCACGCCGACCTGCGCTACGCCCGGGCCGTCCTGGCCGATGAGGCGGCGGCAGAGCCCTTCTTCGATGCCGCGCTCGGGGCCGACCTGCGGCGATGGCCCTTCGTACGGGCTCGGGTGCTGCTGGCGTACGGTGAATGGCTGCGGCGCCAGCGGCGTACGGCCGAGTCGCGGGCGCCCTTGCGCACGGCTCGCGAGACGTTCGACGCCTTGGGGGTGATCCCCTGGAGCGAGCGAGCGCGCCAGGAGCTGCGGGCCTCCGGCGAGAGCAGCCGCGGGCGCAGCAGTGAAGCGCGCGACGTGCTGACCGCGCAGGAACTCCAGATCGCCCAGATGGCGGCCGACGGCCTGACGAACCGGGAGATCGGCGAGAAGCTCTATCTGTCTCATCGAACCGTCAGCTCCCACCTCTACAGGATCTTCCCCAAGCTCGGGGTCACCTCGCGATCGGCGTTGAGCACGGCGTTGAGCACGGCCCTGCGCGTATGACGCTCGGTGACGCAGTCATGTGACGCTCGCGAGGCGCGCAAGGGGCTTCCTACGGTGAGGCCATGACCGCAGGGAGATCCTTCAGAAACGGCAGCACGCCGACCGTCGTCCTGGTCCACGGCGCCTTCACGGACGCGTCGAGCTGGGCTGGCGTGATCGCCGAGCTCCAGGCCTCCGGGATCCCCGTGACCGCGGTGGCCAACCCGCTGCGCGGTCCGGCCACCGACGCCGCCTATCTCGCCGGCGTCGTCGCCGCGATCGACGGTCCGGTCCTGCTGGTGGGTCACTCCTACGGCGGTGTGGTCATCACCCGGGCGGGAGCCCAGCCGGGCAACGTGATCGGGCTGGTCTACGTGACCGCTTTCGCCCTGGAGGAAGGGGAGAGCGTACTGGACGTCACGGGCCGCTTCCCCGACAGCCTGCTGGGCCCGGCGCTGCGGCCGGCCGTCTTCCGCACGGGCGACGGAGAGGAGGCCGTGGAGCTGTACCTCAAGGACGACCGGTTTCCCGCGGTGTTCGCCGCCGACCTGCCCCGGCGCCTCACCTCGGTGGCGGCTGCCGCACAGCGCCCCATCGCGGCCGTGGCGTTCGAGGAGAGCTCTCCCGCCGCGAGCTGGAAGAGCCTGCCGTCCTGGTACGTCGTGGCGACCGCCGACCAGGCGATCCATCCCGCCGCACAGCGTTTCATGGCCCAGCGCGCCGGGGCCGACACCATCGAGGTCGACGCGTCACACGCGATCGCGCTGTCGCAACCGGCAGCCGTGGCCGGCCACATCCGCGCCGCCGCCACCGCAACCCAGGCCGTCCAGCACACCCATCCGGCATGACCGCCGTGTTCCTGAGGAGCAACCGATGACCGCACCGACCATTCCCGTCATCTTCATCCACGGCCTGTGGCTGCACGCCACCTCCTGGTCCTCCTGGACCGAGCTGTTCACGACCGCCGGCTACGACGCGACGGCCCCCGGCTGGCCGGGCGACAGCGAAACCGTCGAACTGTCCAGAAAGGACCCCGACAGCATCGCCGACCACGGCATCGACGACGTCGTCGCCCACTACACGGAGATCATCAACGCTCTGGACGTCAAGCCGATCCTGATCGGCCACTCCTTCGGCGGCATGATCGCCGAGAAGCTGCTCGGGCAGGACCTGGCCAGAGCCGCGATCGCGATCGACGCCGCACAGATCAAGGGGGTGCTGCCGCTGCCGCTGTCGGCGCTGCGCTCGACCCTGCCGGTGTTCAAGAACCCGGCCAACAAGCACCGGGCCGTCTCCCTCACCCTCGACCAGTTCACCTACGCGTTCGGCAATGCCATCCCGGCTGAGGAGGCCGCCGAACTGTACGAACGCTGGACCATCCCCGCGCCGGGCAAGCCGCTGTTCGAGGCCGCCGCCGCCAACTTCTCCCCCCACTCGCCCGCCAAGGTCGACACCGGCAACAACGCCCGGGGACCGCTGCTCCTGATCGCCGGCGGCAAGGACCACACGGTCCCCGAGACCGTCACCAAGGCGACCCTCAAGCAGTACCGGGATTCCACCGCGATCACCGACTTCCAGGAGTTCCCCGACCGCGGCCACTCCCTGACCATCGACCACGGCTGGCGTGAGATCGCCGACGCCTGCCTGACCTGGCTCACCAGGAACGACCTTTAGACGAAAGCGTTGCTCACCGTCACCGGTCAATACTGCGGATCGTGCCTCAGCAGGGCAAGATCGCAGTGGTGACCGGTGCCGGCAAGGGAATCGGGCCGGCCGTCACCTAGGCTCCACCCATCGTTCCGAACGGTGGCCCCGTGGGGTGGGCACCTCCCACAGAGCCGATTCGACCTCGGCAACGCTGAGAGTCTGGAGGACCTGCCGCTGGACCGTGGATGAATCCCACCGCGACCGCCCAGTGCTCACCGTCGCCGCATCGAGTCAGCCCGCGCCCGGTTGCCAGCCGCAGGCGCGAAGGCCTCCCCATGAAGTACAAGAAGTCATCCTTGTCCAGCTGGTCGTCCGCGCGAGCGGGTGGCGCGGCCGCGCTGCTCGCCGCCTCCTCCCCCGCCCTGGCCCAGGCTGCCGCGGGATCGGTCCGGCCGCCGTCGGGCGGCGTGCTCAACGTCATGAACGCGACGTTTCCTCCGTGGCGATCGGCCCGGGGGCGGTCCTCAGCCCGGTCGGGGACGCCGGGGCATCGCCCTCACCCCGAACGGGGCCACCGCGTTCGTCATCAACAGCGGCTCGGACACGCTCGCTCTTTTGGCGTGGTCAGTTAGCCGTCCGAGCCGGCGCCTGACGGCGGTACCTCGACGACGAAGACCAGGAAGGCGAGCTTGTCCGCGAACTCCTGGAAGTCGTTCGGGAACAGCTCGCGGGCGGCCGGGTCGGGCTGCGGCTCGCTGATGACGGCAAGGCGGAAGCCGGCGGCGGTGAAGGCGTCGGTCATCGCGTGCAACGGCCTGCGCCAGAAGGTCATCGGGAAGGGCTTCCCGTCGAACGTCCACTCGTCGGTATAGCTGGTGGTCGCGAAATAGCTGCGCCGAGGAGGACTCTGGCTCATGTGCTCCACGAAAGGATGGTTCACCGACGCGATCAGCCGGCCGCCGGGCCTGAGCACTCGCCGTAGCTCGGCCAGCGTCGGCCCCCAGTCCTCCAGGTAGTGCAGCACCAGCGACGCGACCACGTCGTCGAACGCGCCGTCGGCGAACGGCAGGGGGTCGCTCAGGTCGGCCACGTGCAGGTTCGCGTCATCACCGAGCCGCTGCCGGGCCAGCGCCAGCATCCCGGCGCTGGCGTCGATGCCGGTGACGACCGCACCGCGGTCGCGTAGCGCAGCGGACAGGGGGCCTGAGCCGCAGCCGGCGTCCAGGATCCGGCGACCGGCCACGTCTCCGACGAGGGCCAGGATCGAGTACCGCGCCCAGTACTCGTTCAGGATGTTGTTCTCGGTCTCCGCCGAGTACGCCTCGGCGAAACCGTCATAGTCGTTCACCTGGTCCGGATCCGCAGGCTGGGTTGCGGGCGAAACCCAGGCAGGATGTCCTGTGGCGACATTCTCGGGCACGTCGGTTACTCGTTCCATCGTCGCAGCCTATTGTCCTCATCCCCGTCCTCCCAGCCGCGCTGCTGATCCCAGCGATCAAGCCGGCCCGCCGCTCCCCCACCGTATGAGTTACGCGACCTGAATCCCGAGAGGGCTGCCGGTGACGCCCGCAGTCGCTGCGACTGCTTGAGAAATGTACGGCGGGCAGCCCCTCCCCCACCGACTTGGGGCGCATGCGGTACGCGGGCATCCCATCGGCCAGGAGACGGCCACCACAGTCGTGCAGGCCGCCCCAAAACCCGCAGGTTGGCCCTTCGCCGGCCCGAGGCCCATTTCACGGCTTCGCGATCACCCCTGACTTCACGCTTGCTTTAGGGGTGTCCGCGACGCATGCAGCGCGGTTACCTTGGCTTCATCGAGCTCGCACGCGGAATATTCAACGCGAATCCCAGGAATGGGAGTTTTGCCGACACCGTGCTCTGAGGGGGACCGGAATGCTGAGCTCCGTTGAAATTGTTGTTGGTCTTTTCCCGGGTCAGGGAGCCTATCTGCCGGGCGCTCTGCCACGGCTACGCGCACATGATCCCGGGACCGCCAAGGTGATCGAAACCATTGACACGGTGGCCGACGGTATTCTCGGCAAAGGCCTGAGCCGGGCCTTTTCCGATGATTCCGTCGATCAATTGGTCGAAGCGGCGCCGGACGTGCTCCAGCTGGCTGTTTTCGCCACTTCGGTCGCCGCCTTTCGTGCGCTCGCCGATCAGGGAGCGCGGTTCAGCGTGCTCGTCGGGCACAGTCTCGGCGAAATCGCGGCGCTGGTCGCCGGTGGCGCGCTGGACGTCGCCGAGGGCACGGAGATCCTCTGCCACCGGATCACCGTGCTGCGCGAGCACGACACCAGCGGCGGCGGGCTGCTGGCGCTGGGCTGCGAGCCCGACCGGGCCCGGCAGATCCTCGACCTGCTGCCGACCTCCGGCGCCGTGATCGCGGTGGACAACGGGCCGGCGCAGACGGTGGTCGCGGGGCGGGCGGACGCGCTGCGCCGCACGGCGACGATCGCCACCGCGATCGGGCTGCCGTCGACCACACTGTACTCGCCGCATCCGTTCCACAGCCCGCTGCTCGCCCCGGCGCGGCAGGAGCTCGCCCGCCGGCTCGGCGGATACGGCCGGAGGGGCCTGCGCATTCCCGTCTTCTCACCTGTGCTCGGCCGCTACTACCGTGATTCCGACGACCTCGGCGAACTGCTCGCCTCCCACCTCGTCACGCCGGTGCGGTTCGGACCCGCTGTGGAGCGACTGCACCGCTCGGGCGCCGGCGTGTGGGTGGAGGTGGGCGCGGGGCGCGCGCTGACGTCCCGGGTCCGCTCGATCGAGTCGTCCGCCTCCGTGCACACGCCGCTGCTGCCGGACCGGGACACGCTCCGCGAGACCGGCCAGTTCCTGGCTCCCGCCGCCGAGCCACGGACGGTCCGGCACACCGGCACGACCATGGCGCACCCGCCCGCGCCCGCCGCCGTGACACCGGAGCCGAGCACGCCTCCCGCGGTGACACCGGAGCCGAGCACGCCTCCCGCGGTGACACCGGACCCGAGCACGCCTCCCGCGGTGACACCGGAGCCGAGCACGCCTCCCGCCCCGGTTCCGCCGCAGGACACGAGCGCGCCCTCCGCGCCGACGCCGCCCGCGGGGCCCACGTCGAGGGAGACGGTCGCCGTCCGGGTGCGTGATCTCTACGCCACCACGCTGGAGTACCCGGAGGAGGTCTTCGAGGACGACGCCGAGTTGGAGGCCGACCTCGGCGTCGACTCGGTCAAGCGGGTGGAGCTGATGGGCAGGCTCGGCGTGCTGTTCGAGCTGGGCCCGCCGCCTGACGACATGCGGATGGCCGATTACCGCACGTTCGGCCAGGTGGTGGACTTCGTCCTCGACTCGCTGGCCAGGGCGGGCACGCCATGACGGGCTTCGACGGCCGCGTCGCCCTCGTCACCGGCGGCGCGGGCAGCGTGGGCGCGCGCATCGTGCGCTCGCTCGCCGAGTCCGGCGCCAGAGTGATCATCAACTGCTTCCACTCCTACGACGAGGCCAGGACCCTCGCGGCCGAGCTGGGCGACGGCGTCGAGGTGATCAGGGCGTCAGTGGCCAAGCCGGATCAGGTACGGCGCATGTTCGACCAGGTCAACGCCACCCACGGACGGCTGGACCTGCTGGTGAACAACGCCGCCGGCGGGACGTTCGCCGCCTGGGACGAGCTGGCGGAGGAGCACCTGGACCAGGCGTTCGAGGTCAACGTCAAGGGCGCGCTCTGGTGCGCGAGGGCGGCCCGCCCGCTGCTGGCCCGGTCCGGCGCGGGCTGCATCGTCAACGTCTCCTCGCTCGGCGCGTCTTACGCCCCGGCCAACTACCTGCCGGTCGGGCTGTCCAAGGCGGCTTTGGAGGCGCTGACCCGCTACCTTGCGGCGGAGTTCGCCCCGGACGGCATCCGGGTGAACACCGCCTCCGTCGGGCTCATGGACAATCCGGTCGGCCGCATGTTCCCGGGGTTCGAGTCGGTGAGCGCCAACCTGGTGGCGGCCACCCCGCTGGGGCGGCTGGCCACCCCGGACGACCTGGCGGACCTGGTCCTGCTGCTGGCCTCTCCCGGCGCGGGATGGATCACCGGGCAGACCGTGGTGGCGGACGGCGGCATGTCACTGCAGCGCCGCGCCACGTCCCCAGACCCGGAGCAGAAACCGGACCCGGAGCCGAAACCAGAACCTGAGCCAGAGCTGGAGATGTATTCCGAGCAAGACGTGGATCCTGTCGCGGTGGTCGGCATGGGGCTGGCCGTGCCGGGGGCCAGCGATCCGGACGGCTTCTGGTCGCTGCTCATGGACGGCGCGGAGCTGTTCGTCGACGTCCCGGCGGATCGCTGGTCGATGGCGGGCTTCCACGACGACGACCCGAGCGCCGCCGACAAGACGTACCAGCGCCGCTCGGGCTTCATCACCGGCTTCACGCCGCACCCCAAGCTGGCCGCCGAGCGGCCGGACGACGGGCTCGACTTCACCACGGTGTGGCTGCGGCACAGCGTGCACCAGGCGCTGGAGGGCGTGGCCAGGCGGGACGGCGACACGTACACCGCCTGTTTCGGCTTCACCCCCGACGGCAGCCAGCACCTGCAGGAAGCCCTCATCCGCGAGGAGCTCGGCGAGGTCCCCGGCTCCGTGCTGTGGCACGGTGACGCCACCCGATCGCAGCCGTTCCCGCACCGGATCGGCGCCAGCGCCATCGAGGGCCTGTTGCCGGCGGACACCCGGCTGCTCATGGTGGACACGGCGTGCTCGTCCTCGTTGTACGCGATCGACCTGGGACTGCGTGACCTGTTGTCCGGCCGGGCCGACGTCGCCGTGTGCGGCGGGGCGTTCGCGCTGGTCCCCAGCGGGTCGGTGCTGTTCTCCAAGCTGTACGGGTTGTCCAGGAGCGGAGAGGTGCGCGCGCTCGACAGGACCGCCGACGGCGTGCTGTTCTCCGACGGAGCGGGCGCCGTGGTGCTGAAGCGGCTGTCCAGGGCGCTCGCCGACGGTGACACCGTGTACGGCCTGGTCGCCGGGGTCGGCCTGTCCGCGGACGGCAAGGGCAAGGCCATCTACGCGCCGTCCAGCGCGGGCCAGGAGCTGGCCGTCGCCCGCGCGCTGGACAAGTCGCGCGTGGAAGCCGGCGAGGTCGACTGGGTGATCGCGCACGCCACCGGAACCCCGGCGGGCGACGAGGCCGAGTTCCTGAGCCTGCGCGCGGCCTACGCCGGGACGAACCCGGTCCAGGTGACCTCGAACAAGTCCCTGATCGGCCACACGGGCTGGGCGGCTGGGGTGGTGTCGGTCATCCACGCTCTTCTGGGGCTGCGGCACGAGGTCATTCCCGCCCAGCACCGCTTCTCGGCGGCCCCGGACAGCTTCGGCCTGGAGTCGTGCAATCTGGAGATCCCCAGGCGACCCGTGCCCTGGCCGGCGCGGTCGGACCGGCCGCGCACCGTGGCCGTGTCCGGCTTCGGTTTCGGCGGCACCAACGCGCACCTGCTGATCCAGGAGTTCCGGCCGGGCCGTCGCGGCAAGGCCGGCTACGGAGCCAGGACCGGCGAGCCGATGGTGATCGTCGGCTGGTCGGCGCACGTGCCCGGCGCCGAGAGCAACGCGCAGGTCGCGGAGTGGGCGCAGGGCAGGCACATCCTGCCGAACTCCTTCGGCGACGGCTACCCGAGCCCGCCGTTCGCCCGGCTGCGCCTGCCGGCCTCCACGATCCGGGCGACCGACCGCACCCAGCTCATGATCATCGAGTGCATGCACCGGATGGACCCCCGGATCCGCGAATTCTGCCAACGGCACAGCCGTACCACCGGAGTGGTGGTGGGCCACACCGGGCCCACCAGGAACGCGGTCCTCTACGCGATCCGCGCCCACCTCGACGAGCTCGACCGCCAGGCCGTCCCCAAGGCGCAGGAACTGCGCGAGCGCGTGACCGGACTGATCGCCGCGCCGGACGAGGACTCCTTCCCCGGCGAGATGCCCAACGTCATCCCCGCCCGGCTGTGCAGCTACTTCGACCTGCGTGGGCTCAACATCGCCGTGGACGGCGGCGGAGCCTCGCTCGCCGACGCCTTCGAGGTGGCCGAGTGTTACCTGGACTTCGGCGACGTGGACGCGGTCCTGGTCGCCGCGAGCAACGGCAACAGTCTCACGTCCTGGGGCCGCCTGCTGGGCTGCGGGGAGATCGGCGAGGGGACGTTCCTGTTCGCGATCACCAGGAAGTCGCTGGCACTGGCCGAAGGCCTGCCGGTGCTCGCCGAGGTGTCCGTGGAGTCCACCGTGGAAGAGATGCTGGAGGCCATCGCATGACCCGCGCGAACTTCCTGGGCGCGCAGGGCGGGCGCGAGCTGATCGCCTTCCTGAACGGCGCGCAGAGCAGGACGGCGGTCGAGCTCAGGGCCGACCGGCAGGCGAGCCCGCGCGTGATCCGGCTGAGCAGGCAGCCGAAGGCGGCCAGTCTGCTGGACCGCCACGTGATCGAGCTGGCGCCCGCCCCACGCCGGCCCATCCGCTCCGCCCCGCCCGCGATCCCGGCGGACTCCGTCGTGCTCACCAACTCCGCCGCGTTCCGCACCGCGCTGGCCCACCGGGACGGCCAGGCGCCCCGGCACGTACGGGTGCTGGTGGACGCCACCGATCCCAGCCTGCGCGAGGCCCGCTGGTCGGACCCGGTCCGCGAGTTGCTGGCCCTGCACGAGCACACGTTCATGACGGCCAAGGAGTGCGCGCCACGCCTGGCGGGCGGCTCGTTCGTGGTGAGCGTGGTGGGCGGCGTCACCGAGGCGGGGGTGCCGCTGCCCGTCACCGGGTTGTTCACGGGCCTGGTCAAGAGCCTGGCGCTGGAGCTGCCGGACACGAACGTGCTCGCCACGGTGCACGCGCCAGTGCCGCTGGAGGAGGTGCTGGCCACGGTGAGCGCCGAGCTGGGCGCCGGCCAGCTCCTCCCGGTCACCTATCACGTCGGCGGGCGCCGGCTCACCCCGCGAGCGGTGCCCGCCGAGGCGGTGCCGGCCGGGATGCCGGACGGGATGCCGGACGGGATGCCGGCGCTGGGCCAGGACTCCTTGGTGGTGGCCGCGGGCGGGGCGCGCGGCATCGGCGCGCCGATCCTCACGGCGCTGGCCGGGCGCTACCGCCCGCGCATCGTGATCCTGGGCAGCTCCCGGCTGCCCGGCGACTCCGGGGAGCTGCCCGAGCGCAGCACGTTCATCAGGGCCCAGCTCAACGGGCCGGGCCGGGTCAGCGTGGCCGAGGCCAACGCCAGGTTCGACCGGCTGCGCGAGCAGCGGCAGGTCCGTGACACGCTCACCGAGCTGGAGCGGCTGTCCGGGCCCGGGCGGGTCCGCTACCTGCGCTGCGACCTCCGGGACCCGGACGCGGTCAGGCATGCCGTCGACTCCGTGGACGGCCCCATCGACCTCCTGCTCAACATCGCCGGCACCAACCGGGCCTCCGACGTCACCGCGAAGTCCGTCGGCGACTTCCGCACGGTGCGTGACCTCAAGGTGCACACGTACCTGAACCTCAAGGAGGCGCTGCGCGGGCGGGAGCCGCGCCGCTGGTGCAACTTCGGCTCGTTCATCGGGCTGACCGGCCAGCGCGGCGAGACCGACTACGCCGCGGCCAACGACTTCCTCAACATGGCCGCGATGAGCGCGGAGAACGAGTTCACCATCGGCTGGACGCTCTGGCGCGACGTCGGGCTCGGCGCCACCCCGCTGATGCGCGCCTTCCTCGCCGAGATCGACGCGTACACCCCGATGCCGACCGAGGAAGGCGTCGACCACTTCCTCACCGAGCTGACCGCCGTGCGGGACGCGCCGGCCACGGTGTTCCTGGGCGACAAGGAACGTGAGCTCGTCAGGGGCATCCGGCCGGAGTTCCTGGACTTCTGCATGGGCGAGGCGCGCGCGCTGCCGTACATCGACACGGTGCTGCGCCGCAACGCCACGGAGCTGGTCGCGGAGCGCACGTTCACCCTGGACAGGGATGGTTATCTGGAGTTTCACCAGGTACGCGGCTATCCGACCCTGCCCGGCACGTTCGTGCCGGAGCTGGCCGCGCAAGCCGCGGTCTCCCTGGTGCCGAACCGGGTCCCGGTCGTCTTCGAGGACCTGCGGCTGGAGTCGTTCCTGCGGATCTACCGGAAGGACCGGCCCGAGGTCAAACGGCTCACCGCCACGCTGCTGCGCACCGACGAGCGCGAGTCGGTGGTCGCCGTCCGCGTGCTGGGCGACGTGGTGGCGCCGAACGGCGTGACCGTCGCCCGCGACAAGCTGCACTTCTCGGTCACCGTACGGCTGCGCGACGCTCCCGTGCCCGGCCCGAGGTGGACGCACTGGGACGAGCACGGCAGCAGGCCCCTCCGCGACCCCTACCACGCGTCCGGGTCGGACGTGCTCCTGCGCGAGGTGTTCCGGTCGACCACCGACACCCGGGAGCATCCGCTGGGACGGCGAGGCCGGCTGGCGCTCGACGCGCCCGCGTTGCGACGCTGGTTCCCCGACCTGCTGGTCCCCTCCGTCACGCTCGACGGTCTGGTGCGTGTGGCCGTCCTCCACACCGTCGCGGACCGCTGGACGCCCGTCGCGATCCCGCGCACGGTCCGCCGCATCGACCTGTACGGCGGCCACACCGACCTGACGCTCGCCGCGCTGACCGAACCGGTCGAGCTCTACGTCACCCCCGTCGACCTCGACCTGGAGGATCCCGAGCCGGAGAACCGGGCGATCGCGGTGGCCGCCGACGGCGAGGTGCTGCTCCAGGTGAAGGACATCACGGGCGCCATCGTCGGCTACGTGGACCAGGAGACCGGCCAATACGTCGACAGGGAACGATTCGACCGCCAGGAGCGCTCATGACACGCCAAGGAACCTGCCCTGTCGCCCACGGCCCGGCCGGGCTGCCGGTGATCGGTGACGCCATCCCCTACTTCAAGGACCCGCTGGCCTACACCCTGCGCATGCAGGAACGCGACTCGCTGGTGTCGGTCAAGCTGCCCATCCCGTTCGTGCAGGTCACCGAGCCGGAGGCGATCGAGCGGGTGTTGCGTACCAACCCGGACAACTACGTACGGGGCAAGCTCTACCGCGGATTCTCCGGCGTCATGGGCTCCGGCCTGCTGACGCTCGACACCGATCAGTGGCGCGGGCCGCGCAAGGCCGTCCAGCCCGCGTTCAGCCTGCAGCTCGTACGGAGCAACGCGCGCGAGGCCGTCGGCGCCACCGAGGAGGTCGTCCGCCGCTGGACGGCGCACGCGAAGTCCGGCGACGTCGTGGACGTGGCACCCGACCTGATGGACATCGCCGCCAGGGTCCTGGGCATGGCGCTGATCAGCCAGGACCTGTCGGGCACCGACTACGCGCGGGCCGCCGCGATCGCCAACAAGGTCATCTTCACCCGCACGATCATGGGCCTGCCCGCCATGATCCCCTCCTTCGTGCCGACCCGGTATCACCGCGACCGGAAGTGGGCGGACCGGGTGCTCGACGGCATCATCCACCGGGTGATCAGCTCGCGCCGCGCCAGTGGCGAGTACGGCTCCGACGCCGCCGGGCAGCTGCTCCGCGCCGGCCTTTCCGAGGCGGAGGTGTCGGACAACCTCCGCACCCTGCTGCTGGCCGGCTCCGACACCACCGGCCAGGCGCTCGCCTGGACCATGTACGAACTGGCCAGGCACCCGCAGGCCCGCCGCGCCGTCGAGCGCGAGGTCGACGGGGTGCTCGCGGGCCAGGCTCCCACACCCGACCGGCTGGGCGAACTGGTGCAGACCACGGCCGCGATCAACGAGGCGCTCCGGCTGCACCCGCCGGTCTGGCAGTTCCCGCGCGACGCCGTCGAGCCGGACTGCCTGGCCGGCCGCACTGTGCCGGCGGGGACCACGGTCCTGCTCAGCGTGTACGGCACGCACCGCTCACCGGAGCACTGGTCCGACCCGGAGGCCTACGATCCCCGGCGTTTCCTCGACGACACGCAGGGCAAGCGGCACAAGTACGCCTTCCTGCCGTTCGGCGGCGGGCGGCGCATGTGCATCGGCAAGGGGCTGGCGATGGCCACGCTGGTGACCGCGGTGGCCATCCTGTCGCAGCGCTACCGGCTGCGGCTGTCGGGTGCGCACACGGTGCGCAGCGGACACTACGTGACGCTGTTCCCCAGCGGCGGGATCCCCGCGGTCGTGCAGGAGCGGACGTGACGGCCGCCGCGCCGGTCCGCCCGCACCTGGTGTCCTTCGACACCACCTCCTTCGTCCGGCCGGTCCGTCGCATGATCTGGGAGCCCGTACCGCACCCGCTTCCGCCTCCCTCCCCTGTGGCGCGGCGGCTGCTGGTCATCGGCTCCGACGCGGAGCTGGCCGCGGAGGTGGCGCGCGCGCTCGGCGCGGACCTCTGCGCGCCCGGCCGCGAACCCGAGCGGGACGACTGGGACGGGATCATCGACCTGAACGTCGTGGGCGTCCCCTACCGGTTCGACGGCGGGGAATGGCGGGACGCACTGGCCAGGACGACCCGGATGGTGCAGCGCAGATACGGTGCCTGGGGAGCCGACCCCCGCGCCGACCGGTACTGCTACGTCGCCGTCACCGCCATGGGCGGGCTGATGGGCTACCACGACGGGGCGATCGACTCCCCGCTGGGCGGAATCTGGGCCGGCTTCGCCAAGTGCCTGCCCCGCGAGCTGCCCAACCTCGCGGTGAAAGTCCTGGACGTCGACGCCATCGACCCGGCCCGCCTGGCCGAGCTGCTGACGGCCGAGCTGGCGGCCTGGGACCTGTTCGAGATCGGCTACCGGCAGGGAGTCCGCCACGCCTTGAACGCGCGGCCGAGCCCGGAACCGCCGCCCCGCGTCGAGCTGGGGTCCGACGACGTGGTGCTGATCTCGGGGGGCGCCCGTGGCGTCGGCTTCGCCCTGGCCCGCGGGCTCGCCGAGGAGGTCGGCTGCCAGGTCGTGGTGACCGGCCGCGACGAGCTTCCGGCCGACGCCGGCTGGCTGACCATGGACGACGCGGACTACTCCGAGCACTGCCGGGCCAGAGTGCGGTCCGCCCGCACCGCCAGGGAGCTCCGGGACGTACGCGCCGCGCTCAAACGCGAGACCGAGCTGCGGCAGGTCGGCGCGAACCTGGCAGCGGCCCGGCGGGACGGCCTGCGCATCACGTACGAGCCGTGCGACTGCGTGCGGCCGGAACAGGTCGACGCGCTGTTCGCCCGCATCCCCGATCCCAGCGTGATCGTCCACAACGCGGGCATCGACGTGCCGACCAGGCTCGACAACAAGACCCCGGAAGACGTGGTCCGAACGGTCGACGTGAAGGTGACGGGCTTCGCCAACCTCACCCGCGCGGTGCTCCACACTCCCGGCAGGCGGGACACGCTCAAGGTGTTCTGCAACGTCGGCTCGCTGGCCGGACGCATGGGCGGCATGATCGGGCAGATCGACTACGCCGCGGGCAACGAGGCTCTGTCCAGACTCGGATTCTGGGCGCGCAACACGCTCGGGCTGCCCGCGCAGACGTTGTGCTGGCCGACCTGGGAGCGGCTCGGGGTCATCGCCAACTACGACGCGGCGGTCCGCTACGTGTCCACCATCGATCCGGCCGAGGGGGTCCGGCGGTGGATCCGCGAGCTGCGCTCCGGCCACACCGGGGAGGTCATGTTCATCGGCCAGGTCGGCAGCATGCTGGTGCCCACTCAGCTACGCGGCTTCCGGCTCTTCACCGGGCATCCGGATCTGCCCAGGTTGCACGGGCTCGCGCACTTCCTGGGCTCCGTCGAGCTGTTCGAACCGTCTCGCCGGCTACGCAGCAGCGTGATCCATACGCCGGGCACTCATCCGTGCCTGACCGAGTTCACCGTGGACGGGCGTGCCGCGTTGCCGATCTCGGTGCTGATCGAGCAGGCGTGCTCGGTCGCCGACTGGGTCGTGCCGCCGGACCGGCCGCCGCAGCACCTGGTCGAGGTGCGGGACGTGCAGGTCCGGCTGCCCGCGCTGGTCCTGGCCCCGGACGGCAGCCGGTTCACCACCCAGGCGCTGGGCGAGACCCTGGAGGAAGGCTGGAGCGTCCAGGTCACGATCACGGCCGAGACCGGGGAGACGGCCGGGTCGATGCGACTGCTCTACCGGTCGTCTCCGCCGATGCCTCCGCCGTCCGTGCCGCCATCGGTCATGCGCGGCGTGGCCGCTTCTGGCGGGCGGCTGGCCTGGTCGGGGCTGGTGCTCGGCGCGGGAGACCGGCTGCCGGCCGTGACCGCCGCCGATCTGTGGACGTCGCCGTTCCCGCCGCAGCACGGGATCGCCCCCGCCGCGCTCGACGCCGTGGTGCGCCGAGCGGGGCCGGTGACGGACGACGTCGTCGAGATCGCCCGTATCGTTCCGTATCCAGGGGCACAGCAGGTGGACGAGCTCCGTCCGGTCGCCGGCGGCTGGGCCGGGCTGAGATCAGGCAGCCAGGTCCTGTCCGTCGAGGGGGTGACAGCCGGGCCCGCCCTGCCCACTCCCTGAGCCCGCCCGAGGGCCGTTGCGGCGAGCACGTCAAAGAAGCGTCAGCGCCTTGGCCACGCCCGGATCGCGCCCGGTGGCCAGGTCGAGGGCGGTCATGGGGGCGTAGTGGTCGACCGGGACGCCGATCGTGTCGATGATCTCGCGGGCGGGCCCGAGGTGCCGGACCTTGGGCAGGAGCAGGATGCTGCCGTCGTCGAGGAGGTATCCGTCGCTGGGGCCGGAGACGGCCCCGGCGGTGCGGGTCCCGATGAGGGTGCCGAGGTCGTTGTCCTTGACGGCCGCGCTGAAGTCCTCGCAGGCCGAGGCGCATCCGCGGTCGGCGAGGACGACCAGGCGCGAGCCGAGCAGCGGGACGCTGTCGTCGGTCCGGTTGGGCACGCAGTCGCCCTTGAGCGGGCAGAAGTAGCTGGTGACCTTGCCGTGCGCGAACGCGCCGAGCAGCCGCGTCACCTCGCGAGGCGACCCGCCGCCGTTACCGCGCAGATCGAGGACCACCGCCTTCGGCTTGTCCTTCAGCTTGGCGATGACCTGGTCGGCGGCGCCTTCGTAGAAGCGGGGCAGTTGGACGTACGTGACGCCGTCGGCGAGCTTCTTCGACGTCACCGCCGGAGGCTGCTGCGTGACGGGGCCCTCTCTGAGCTCGACGGTGCGGGTCCGTCCCGTTGTGGGGCGCTTGAGCGTGAGCGTCACCGTGCCGGCGCTGAAGGCTTGGACGATGCTCTGGTTCACGGTGTCCCCGATGAACGGCGGTATGCCGTTGGCCTTGACGACGATGTCGCCGGGCCTGATGTCGGCCTTGGCGGCGGGGCTGCCGGGCAGCACACGGGTGATGAACAGCGGTGGCTTGGCCGCCGGGTCGAGTTGCGGGCCCTGCTGGGCCGACACACCCACGATGCCCGTCCCGACCGGCCCGCCTTCCGGTGGAGGAGTCGGCCTGACCGCGCGGGCGTGGTTGTCGTGCAGTCCGGCGACCATCGCGGTGATCGCGGCGCGCAGCGCGGGCACGTCACCGGCGCCGAGGGCTTGCGCGAAGGCGGCCCAGTCGGTGTCGCGGTTCCCGGTCAGTTCCGGCAGCCGGAGGTCGGGCCGATCGGCGCCGCGCCGCATCAGGTCCTGGGTGTAGGCGGCGAAGGCGCTCTTCAGCAGCGCCTTCGCATCCATGGCCGGACCGCTGTAGTAGTTGTCCAGCACGCAGAAGTACGCCTGCCGGAGCGTGTTCACCGAGGTCGGCGGCGCCGACTCCGGCGGTGGCCCGGTGAGGGCGGTGCAGCGCTCGGCAGGCGCGGACGCGGGTGCGGACAGGGAGCAGGCCGCCATGAGGATGGCGGCGCAGAGGGATTTGATCACGCCGCCAGCGTGGCCGGAAGCGGGTTGCGCGGCTGTGAACGGATCCGTTAACGCCGCTGTTACCCCGATTCGGGTACGAACATCGCTATGCGGGTTCTGGTGGCCGAAGACGAACGAGACCTGGCCGATCTTGTGGCGGTGGGGTTGCGCCGCCACGCCATGGCCGTCGACGTGGTGTACGACGGCGTCGCCGCGTCGGAGCGGCTGGCGGTGAGCGACTACGACGTTCTCGTACTGGACCGGGACCTGCCCGAGATGCACGGCGACCTCGTGTGCCGTGAGCTGGTGGCGCGCGGGAGCCGTACGCGGATCCTGATGATGACGGCGGCCGCGGCGGTGCCGGAGCGGGTGGCCGGCCTCGGGATGGGGGCCGACGACTACCTGCCCAAGCCGTTCGACTACGCCGAGCTGGTCGCACGGGTGCAGGCGCTGGGGCGGCGCAGCCAGGCGCAGGTGCCGCCGGTGCTGACGCGGCACGGGATCGTGGTCGACACCCACCGGCTGCAGGCGTCGCGGGACGGGCGGCATCTGCAGCTGTCGCTCAAGGAGTTCGCCGTCCTTGAGGTGCTGATGAGGGCGGACGGCGCGGTCGTGAGCTCTGAGCGGCTGCTCGAAGAGGCATGGGACGAGAACGTCGACCCGTTCACGACGGTGGTGCGGGTCGTGGTCAGCCGCTTACGCGCGAAGCTGGGCGATCCGCCCTGCATCCAGACGGTTCCCGGCGCGGGTTACGTGCTGTGACGACCGTCCGGGTAAGACTCACCCTGATCTACTCCGGATTGTTCCTGCTGACCTCGACCGTGCTGCTGGTCACGGTCAACCTGCTGCTGCGCCACGCGCTGGACAGGAGGATCGGGCGGATCGGGCCGCTCCCGGTGGCGCCGGCGGCGCCGGACCTCGCGGACCATCAGCTGCCGACGCTGCCCGATCTGGTGGACGAGGTGATCGACTACCAGTGGGGGGTGACCGTGGCGACGGTCGGAATCCTGACGCTGGTATCAGTGGTCGTCGGCTGGCTGGTCGCCGGGCGGATCCTGCGGCCCGTCCACCGGATCACCGCCACGGCGCAGCGGCTGTCCATGTCGACCCTGCACGAACGCATCGCGCTCAGCGGCCCGAAGGACGAACTGAAGGAACTGGCCGACACGTTCGACGCCATGCTCGACCGCCTCCAACGCTCCGTCGAGGGGCAGCGGCGGTTCATCGCGAACGCGTCCCACGAGTTGCGGACCCCGTTGGCCGTCCAGCGTGCGGCGATCGAGATCGGCCTTCCTGAGGACGTCGGTGAGATCCGCGACAAGCTCCTGTTCCACAACCACCGCACCGAGAGCCTCATCGACGCCCTGCTGGTCCTGGCCCAGGCGGAGCACGGCCTTGAGAAGAGGACACCGGTGGCCCTGGACGAGGTGGTGCTGCTGGTCCTGGCCGAAGGCGGCTCGGACGAGGTCACCGTGACGACGCGGATCGAACCGCTGGTCGTCGACGGGGACCCGATCCTGCTGAGCCGGCTCGTCACGAACCTCGTCGACAACGCGGTTCGCTACAACCATCCCGGCGGAACCGTCGAGGTGACGCTCTCCCGTGGAGTCTTGACGGTCCGTAACACGGGCCCGCAGGTGCCCGAGGAACGTTTCGGCGATCTCTTCGAGCCCTTCCGGCGGCTGCAGACGACCCGTGGACAGGGCGCCGGGCTCGGGTTGTCGATCGTCGCGTCGATCGCGAAGGCTCACGGAGCCGACGTGCGAGCGAGCCCCAACCCGGGGGGCGGGTTGGAGCTCGTCGTGATCTTCGCGGAATCCGAGGACGCGGTGCCTGCCACGGACGACCGCAGCCAGTGCTGACCCCCGAACGTGGAGCCTGACGGTGAGCGTGGCGCCTGAGTTCAGGCGACGACAGGCTCGCCGGTCAGCGCGACACCGGCCCGGCGCATTTCGTCCAGTGCGGTGCGCGTGGTGTCGGCAGCGACGCCGGCCGTGTAGTCGAGCAGGACCCGCACCGCGAAGCCCGCGCGCGCTCCGTCCAGTGCCGTGGCCTTCACGCAGTGATCGGTCGCGATGCCGACGACATCGAGTTCGGCGATGGCACGGGCCTTCAGCCAGGCGGACAGTGTCGTGCCGTCCTGGGTCGAGCCCTCGAAACCGCTCTTGGAGGCGGAGTGAGCACCCTTGTAGAAGACCTCGTCGACGTGCCCGGAGTCGACGGCGGGCGCGAAATTCGGATGGAACTCGCCTCCCTCACTACCGACGACGCAATGCACGGGGAATGAGTCCCGGAAGTCGGGGGTCTCGGAGAAGTGGGCGCCCGGATCGACGTGGTGGTCACGGGTGGCGAGGACGAAGGCATACTGCCCATCGGCGCGCCGGACCAGGTCCGCGATGGCGGCGGCTCGATCCGCGCCACCCTTCACCGGAACGCTGCCGCCCTCGCAGAAGTCCTTCTGCACATCGACGATGATCAGTGCACGACTCACGGACAATCCCCTTCCCTCGGATGAGCCACATCCACCCGATTGTGACACAGAGTGTAAGTATCGTCACTATAAGCGACTTCGTCGGAGTGCAGGCTACCTGCCGGTCCCCCGGACGCCGAGACGACGCTCTCGCCGGCCTGCACGCGGCGACGACCGACGGCATCGGCGTGCTCGGCTTCCTGAGCCATCCCGGTCGCGATGTGAAGCAGGATCCGAATTCGCTCAGCGGAAGACGCCGCTGTAGGCGTTGAGGGCGGGCTGGCCGCCGAGGTGGGCGTACAGGACGTTGGAGTCCTTGGGAATCTCGCCGCTGCGGACCAGGTCGATGAGCCCGGCCATCGACTTGCCCTCGTAGACAGGGTCGATGATCATGCCTTCCAGTCGTCCGGTGAGCCTGATGGCGTCGAGGGTGGACTGCACGGGGATGCCGTACCTGTCGCCGGCCCAGCCTTCCAGCACCGTGATCTCTTCCTCGTGCAGGTCCCGGCCCAGGCCGATGAGTTCGGCCGTGGCGCTGGCGATCTTCGCCACCTGGGCACGCGTCTCGGCGAGCTTGGCCGAGCCGTCGATGCCCAGCACGCGCCGGGGGCGATCCTGGCCCGCGAAGCCGGCGATCATGCCTGCCTGGGTGCTCCCGGTGACGCTGCACACCACGATGGTGTCGAAGAAGACGCCGAGCTCGCGTTCCTGCCGCTGCACCTCGTACGCCCAGTTGACGAAGCCGAGGCCGCCCAGCGGATGGTCGGACGCTCCGGCGGGGATCGCGTACGGGCGGCCGCCGGCGGCCGTGACCCCCTCCAGGGCTTCGTGCCAGCTGTCCTTGAGCCCGATCCCGAAATCGGCCTGGACCAGGCGGACGTCGGCGCCCATGATGCGCGACAGCAGGATGTTGCCGATCTTGTCGTTGACCGCGTCCGGCCAGTCCACCCAGCTCTCCTGCACGAGTACGGCCTTCAGCCCGACCTTGGCGGCGACCGCGGCCACCTGCCGGGTGTGGTTGGACTGCACTCCCCCGATGCTGACCAGGGTGTCCGCACCCTGGGCGAGGGCGTCGGGGATCAGGTACTCCAGCTTGCGGGTCTTGTTCCCGCCGAACGCCAGCCCGCTGTTGCAGTCCTCACGCTTGGCCCAGACGCGGGCTCCGCCGAGGTGGTCGCTGAGCCGGTCGAGGCGGTGGACGGGGCTGGGACCGAAGAGCAGCGGATAGCGCTCGAAATCGTCGATGGACATGTACGGCTCCTCAGGTTGAAGGCTCGTTCTCGGAAGCGGCAGGCATGGCATCGAGGAGCGGGACCAGGGTCCCCCAGTTGGCGCGTACGGCGAGCGCCGCCCCCTCCACGTCTCCGGCCGCGCACAACGCGATGATCCGTTCGTGTTGCGCGACCGACCCCCGGCCGCTCAGGGAGGAGAACCGCATCCGCTCCACGCGCCGCAGCACCGGCGTGAACTGGTCGAGAACTGCACGTATCGCATGATTCGCGGACGCGATCACCGGGATGCCGTGGAAGTCGTCATCGGCGGCGAGCGCCGCGTCCACGTCGTCGCGGCGCAATGCCTCGGCGAAACGCGCGTTGGCCTCGCGCATGGCGTCGAGTTCGCCGGCGGACAGATTCGGCAGCGCCTCCCGTACGGCGAGCTCGTGCATGGCGGCCGTCACCGACTGGGCGGCGCGCACGGCCCGGACGTCCACCGTGCTGACGATGGTGTAACGGCCGGGCTTGGTCCGCACCAGCCCGGCCTGCTCCAGACGCGTCAGCGCCTCCCGGACGGGGGTGCGGCTCACGCCCAGCCACTGGGCCAGATCGCCGTCGTTGAGACGTTCGCCCGGGGCGAGCGTGCCGTCGACGATGGCGTCTCGGATGGCGCGATAGGCGTTCTCCCGGAGAAGCGACCTGGCGACCACTCCTCGGCTCTGTGGAACCGGCATGCAATATATTGCATGACGCATGTCGCAAGGAGTCAAGGCCCGTCTCAGAAACGCCCGGCGGGGTGAAGGAGGCCGCTGGCGCAGATGCGGCGGATGCCTTCACGCAGGTCGTCGGCGGAGGCCCCGAGCGACAGGCGGATGTACTCGCCCGGGCGTTCGCCGAAGGCCGGGCCGGGGCCGACCGCGACGCCGTGCTCGCTGATCAGTCTCTTGGCGATCTCCATGCCGTCGAGATCCCGCTTGCCGGTGCGCATCCACAGGTAAAGGCGCCCTGCGGCCGGTAGACGTCGAAGCCGTGGGCGGCGAACTCCCCGACGGCGAGGTCGCGGTTGGCCCGGTAGGTCTCGACCATCGCGCGCTGCTCGTCCTGCGGTCCGGTGAGCGCGGCCAGTGCCGCGTACTGACCCGGTGTGCTGATGCAGGAGACCATCGGCTCCTGCAACCGCGTGATGATCTCCGCGAGCGACGGCGGCGCCGCCGGGTAGCCGATGCGCCAGCCGGTCATCGCGTACGTCTTGGAGAAGGTGAACACCGAGATCGTGCGCTCCGCGCCGCCGACGGCCGCCGTGGAGGCGAAGGTGTCGTCGAAAACGACCTGGTCGTAACACTCGTCGGAGAGGCGCCGAGGATCTTCCCGAACGCGATGTGGTTGGGCCAGGCCGGGTCCGGGATCAGGATGTCGTCGCCCGGCTCGACCAGCGCGGTGAGCGTGGCGAACAGCGCCTGCACCCCGCCGGCCGTGACCATGATGTCCTCGGGGCGGGCGTCGAACCCGTTGACCCGCTTGATCTTCCCGCAGATCGAACAGTTGGAACCCGGCTGTCGGCAACGCCGCCAACAAGGCAGAACGGATCATCAAATGGCTTCTCGGCCGATGAACCCACCCGCGAGCGGGTGGAGCCTTACTCTCCCCCACCAGCAGTGGGTCACCTTGTCCGAGCACCTCTTCACCAGCGGCCGCGAGCACGGCGGGATCCTCCTCGCAGGCACCGCGCCCGGCCCCCGTGGACCGCGACTCCTCGGCCGGGAGTTGCTTCTGGCCGAGGACGGTATGGACTACGTAGCCAACGCTCACGGACACCACGCTCTTGCCGCCGACATTCGTCCGGGACGCCGCCGTGCGCGCCCACCGAGAGGGCCTGGTGTATCTCTCGGTCCACAACCACGCCCCCCGGGACAGGGTCGGCTTCTCCAAAGTCGACATGATGTCCGCGTACTTCTTTGAGTGCTCCACGAAGTACGGAGATATGCGCACCAGCACAGCGGCTGTCTCTGATCCTCCGATCCAACAATTCTCGAGGAGGCTCGGGGCGTCATGAAGGCATCCGCTGACCGCGGGCGGGGTGACGGCGCAGGTGGTAGGCGTAGGCCAGGGCGAGCACTATCGGGCCCCACAGGGCAATCGGGGTGATGCACACCATTGCCAGCGCCTGCCACCAGCCGTTCTCATACGCCGTGCGGCCAAAGACGCCGACCCAGGCGAGCACCATCCAGACCGAGATCGCGGTCATGAGGAGCCCACCGATCACGGCCGGGACGACCGCCGCCATGGTCGGCACACGTCTGCCGCCGATGACCGGGATCCAGTTCGGGACCACCTCGCCCCAACCGCGCACCAGACCGATGCTGAGCAGCGCCGCCAACTCGGTGATCGCACTGAGCCCGAAGACATAGGGGATAGTGATCCACAACGGTGATACAGGCGCGTCGTTGAGCTGTCCCATGTCGAAGTGAAAGGCAAACGGCAACCTCCACAGGCACGAAGGGAGCAGCAGCCAAGGAAGCGCGTAGGCGACACGGAGTGCCCATCGGGGGACGGGCTGTTCGGTGTCGCTGGTGGCTGGGGCCGCGTGCAGCAGTTTGACCGCCATGGCTGCAGTCTCTCCGGGCACCGACGATGATAGATCACCTGTGAGAATGAACCGCCTCCCCCACGCGAGCTAATCAGGTGGAGCCTGCGGCTTGATCGGCCATCTGGGACGGCTGCTGGACGACGAACATCCCAACCATCCCCAAGCCCTGCTGGAGCGGGCTCGCTTGCCCGGCCGCTCCATGGGGCCATTGGCCCGAGGGCTGGAGATCTTCTTCACCGAACGCGGTCTGGCACTGGCCACCGATCACGCCGAACGGCTGGCCGCCGGACGCCGTCGCCGCCGTATCGACGCCGTCCCTGAACACTTGCGGCCTGCGGCCTTCAACGCCTTTCTGCTGCACTCTCGCGAGCGCGCCCGCCGGGCCGGGACGCTGCCTCGCGCCAACGTCACCCTCGACATCAAGCTGTTCACCCTGCGCGATCTGGCCCAGCACGTCAGCGCGCACGGTAAGCAGGACTGGGCCCTGGTCGACGTGCACGACATCGAGAAGCTGGACCAGGGTGCAGCGGTGCGTGGCTCACCGCAAGACCCGACGCACCGGCAACCCGCATCTAATGGTCACCAAGGGCACCAAGGCCGGTCGGAACCCGGCCTCGGTCCCCTATGTCAGCCACGTCCTGGACCCGGCTGGGATCTCACCACGGATGCTCCGCTCCACCCGCCTGATCGACCTGGTCAACTCGATGGACGCAAAGCTCGTCGCCACAGCCTTCGGGACGCACCCCGAAGGCCTCATGATCTATCTCTCCGATCATGTCGATCCCGACCGCCCGCCCGAACGATGATCGGCCGACCGGCCAAGCTGATGCCTCTCCTTGCTGCGATGCATCCAGAAGATCACGACGTCACCGAGCTGCCCGGGGTGACCATTCGCAGCGGATGTGGGGTTCTTGGCCGTCCAAGCTCACGATTGACGCGGATAGAGGTCGGTCAGCGGTAGCGCACGCGGAAACGCAGGTGTGTCACGCCTTCCCCCTCGACGACCTCAACGCGTTCAAGCTCGGCCTTCTCGTTCTGGATGTTGTCGAAGTAGCGGACGCCCTCGCCGACGAACACGGGGACCAGATCGATCCGGACCTCATCCAGCAGACCGAGGTTGAGGCACTGCTGGGCGATGTTCGGGCCGGAGACGCCGACGTTGCCGTCGCCAGCAGCCTTGGCCTGGCTGATAGCGCTGGCCACACCGTCGTGGACGAAGGTGAAGGGCGCCAGCCGTTCGGCGGGCCAGTCCGTGGGAGGCTCGCGGTGGGTCACCACGAACGCGCGTCCGCCGCCGGGCGGGTTGCCGCCCCAGCCGCCGGTGTAGTCGAACACCCGTCGGCCGCAGACGAACGCGCTGTCTCGGGCGAAGTCCATCTGCGCCCGCAGATAGGCCGCGCTGGCTGCGGCGACCCGGAACGTGATCGGGTAGCCGACCATCGGCACCTCGACGTCGCCGTTGTCATACCAGTCGAACAGGGGGCCGACGCTGCTGTCCGGACGGGCCACGAACCCGTCGAGGGACATGCAGAAGCTGGCGCTCACGGTCATGATCAAACTCCTCGTCATGTTGCTCAGGTCCCGCTGGTTCACCGAGTCGACGGCGCTTTGAAGGCCACCAGAGGCGCAGTTCATGCGCTTTCCCGGTCATGGTCTTCGTGGATCCTCTCGTTCCGGTGCATGCCTTCCCGATCGTCAGACCGCCGACGATCGGCGAACTCATCGCTCGCCAGCCAAACCTGGATGCCACCAGAGCATCCGCCATGATCACGTGGACGCCGCGAGGTGTAGGCGCGGCTCGTCGATGAGCCCTCGGCGAGGCTGGTTCACTGTCGCGCCGCCGCTGGCGATGGCGACGTCGCGCCCGCCGGCGGCCTCGCACGCCTGCACCGCGGGAGGCTTGGATCTTGATGCCTCCGATGAAGTCCACCTTGTCCCCTGGCCCGACAAGGGACGGCGGCCGACCTCGACATGAGCGGCCGCGGTCCGGTTGAGCAGGCCCAGCGACGATCCAGCAGGCGGATCCGCGTTGTGGTGTTTGCCCTGACCCTGGGGAACGGAAAGGTCCCGGCCTGTGGTGACGCGTCGGCCGGCTCCGGTGGGCAGGCCATCCCGGTGCCGCTCGTCCACGACCCGGCAGCCGCGGCCCACCGCCCGCCGATGGGCGGCCAGCAGCGTCTGACCCGTGTGGTCGGGCGTGGTGGCGTGCAGCATGATCTGGGCCTTGGTCGCCCTGACCTCGACCAGCTGGCGCGGTCGGACCCGGTGAGCCGGAACCGAATACAGGTTCGCCTCGAAAGCGACCAAGCAGTCCTTGCCGACATAGCGAAGATGCCGCTGAGCCACGACACGGGGTGGACGGCAGCGGCCGCAAGGCCATGTGATCACGCACCGCTCGCAAGCCGATGACCTCACCATGGGTCCCGTGGACCTTGGACCGCCGCAGCGGAACGCAGGCAGCGAAGGCGGCGTCGAGCTCCTCGATCGAGGAGAACGCGCGCCCCGCCAGCACATGGTCACGGACGATGGCGACCTGCCGCTCGACCCGGCCTTTGCCGGTGGGCCGGTAGGCGGCCAGCGCATCGGGGTCGAAGTCGTAATGCCCGGCGAAGGCCACCGCCTCGGGATGCAACGGGACAGCTTCACCGGGGGCGACGTGGCGGCGGACCACCGTTTTGGTGCGGTCGTAGACGATCGACATCGGCACTCCGCCGAAGCACTCAAACGCCCGGCGGTGGCAGTCGAAGAAGGTCGCCAGATCCTGGCTGGTGGTGAAGCAGCAGAACGGGTCCCGTGAGGAGGACAGGGTCATGTGGAACGAGTAGACCTTGGGTATCCCGACATGGGCCAAGATCAAGGGCTGAATCTTGCCGGGATGCCCTGGCTTCCAGCATCGGCCGGCCCCGGGGCGGTGTGGCAGCAGCCGCGCCTCGCCTCGGGCGCGGTGATCCGGCCTGGGCCGCCAGCTGGGTGGTCGTCCCGGCAGAACCGGGATCGGCCTCCCACCAGGCGCTGCGCAGGCTACGGCAGCTGACCCTGGCCTGAATGGGGCCGCAGCCCGTCCATCGCGAGGTCGAGGAGCCTTCGGCGGCTCGATCGGCCTGGCGGCGATCGTCTCCGTCTACGCCGCAGGCGCGCAGCCTGGGGCGTTCATGCCCGGCGTGCACGCGGCTTTCTTGACCACCGCAGGCTTCGCGCTGGCCGCCTGCGTGGCCGCCGTCTTCAGCCGGGCAGCCCGTTCGGTATGAGACCCCTGGGGTTCATGCGGCGCCGGCCTTCGGGCGGTATCGCCGCAGCCCCTCCACGAAGACGCGATCGAGCATCCGATCCGGCAGCACCCGCGACAGTCGAGTGAGCAGAGCCGCGTCCCGGCCGATGGTGTAGCGCGTGCGGGGCTTTTCGGCGGTGACGGCCTTAGCGATCACCCGGGCGGCCTCGTCGGCGGACGTGCCGCCTGTGGTGAAGGCGGCGCTCTGCGCGGTGACCGCCTGGATCAGCGGCCCGTAGCGGTCCTGCTGTTCCGGCGACATGGCCCGGGCCAGCCGTCGGGTGGCGGCGATGCCCCGGTCGGCCATCTCGGTGCGAATGCCGCCGGGCTCGACGACCACCACACGCACACCCAGCGGCGCCACCTCCCGGCGCAGCGCGTCACTGACCGCCTCCAGGGCGAACTTCGTGCCCGCATAGGCGCCATAGGTGGCCATAGCGATCTTTCCCCCGACCGAGCTGACGTTGACCACCCGGCCGCAGTCGCGCAGCAGGACGGGCAGCAAGGCCTGGGTGACGGCGACGTGCCCGAACAGATTGACCTCGAACAGCTGTCGCCACTGCGCCAGCGGCAGAGCCTCGACCGGGGCGTTGACGGAGATGCCGGCGTTGTTCACCAGCGCCCGCAGCACCCCCGCCCTCGAATCGACGCAGGCCGCCAAGTCGGCGATGTGGCCGGGCTGGGTGATGTCGAGGATGACCGGCTCGATGCCGGGGGCGCGGAGCGTGTCGGCGTCCTGCTCGCGGCGGACGCCGGCCAGGACATGGAACCCCCTGCGGGCCAGCTCGCGGGCGGAGGCCGCGCCGATCCCGGTCGAGGCTCCGGTCACCACGACGCACTCTCGTTCTTCAGATGACGTTGTCACCTGAATTAGGCTAGGAAGTTGAGATGACAATGTCAACTGGTAGGGTGATCGACATGATCAGTCGCACGGAGTCCGCCGCCGCGACGCGACGCGCCCTGCTGGACGCCGCCGCCGACCTTCTCGACAGCGGCGGTCCCGACGCGGTGACGTTGCGCGAGGTCGGAGCGCGAGCCGGCGTCACCCGCGGAGCGCCGTACCGGCATTTCCCCGACAAAGACAGCCTGCTGACCACCATCGCGGCCGAAGCCCTGGACCGGCTGGCGGATCAGGTGCAGGCCGTACGCGCCGCTCCGGGGGCATCGCCGAGCGGCAAGCTGCACCGCGCGCTGTTCGCGCTGATGACGATCGGCCGCAGTCAGCCGCACCTGTACCGGCTGATGTTCGCCTCGCCGGTCGGCGACCCGGCTGCGGTCCATGCGGCGACCCAGGCCGCCGACCGTGCCATGAACCAGTTCCTCGCCATCGTCGGCGACCTGGTCGGCGCACAGCACGCCCGCGGTTTTGCGGCACTCCTGCTGACCAGCGCCCACGGGATCACGGATATGGAGGTCAGCGGGCATCTGTCCGCTGACAAGTGGCACATCACGGCCGAGGAACTCCTCTCGACCCTGGTGTCCATGATCGACCGGCAGGCCTGCAGCGATTAGCGGCGTGGGGACTGACAGCGCACCGCTCGCGTTGTCGCGCGAATCCCGCATCCCGCCTCGCCTCCACACGTCCAGATTCGTGCAGGGCAGCCTGTCGGCATTAGGTGATTTAACGACACCCTCTGATTGGGCCCCGTAAGCCCTCTCGGAAACCGGACATTGAGCGACGAACCGTGGCGTCAGATGGCCGGTTCCGCACACGAATTGACGACAGGATTTCCCGACAGGAAAGATCGGGCTCCAACCTTTCCCGAGGAGAGTCCGGTGCAGATCGTCTAATCCCGTGTCTCCACCGCGACCCAGTCCCTCTGCTGCGGCAGCGCCACATTCTCACCGAGGCCGGCCTGCTCGTGCGCGCCGAAGGCGTCGCCGAGGGATTCCGCCCAGCCGACGGCGTCCTCCTCTTCGAGGACCCCGCGCCAGCCGCCGCCGCAGGGATCCGGCCGACCTTCTTCACGTCGATATGGACCATGTGGCCTGGCCGACGGGCCACGATCTGCTGAGGCTCGTGTTTGCTCTCACCGCTCGGGTCGATGAACCGTCGCCGATTCAGTTGGAGCTGTGCGAGCACCCGGCTGACCGTGCGCCGGCTCACTGGGACGTCCTGCTGGCTGAGTTCGAAGGCGATCCGTGCCGCCGACCACTTGTGGCTGCGGCGCAGCGAGCCGACTCCTCCGGCTGCTGCGGAGATGACGACGGTCTCCGCGATGTCGAGTTGTATGGAATGCACTGCCCCCCACGCAGTCACTGCGGCGACGTACAGGCCGCCCGCCACCTCCCATGAGATGCTGTCCGGCTTGGGTGTGAGGTTGTCGACGTCGACCAGGACCAGCTCGGCCTCTGCTGCCCGCCGCTCGGAGAACCCAATCACCTCGTCGCCGACCACGAATCGGTCGACTCCGGCGCCGACCTCGGCGACAACTCCGGCGAGGTCGCTGCCCTGCCCGGATGGAAAGGTCGAGGGAAAGATGTCGGCCATCGCGCCGGTGCGTATGGTCGCCTCACCGGGGTTGATGCCTGCGGCCTTGACCCGCACGAGGACCTGCCCGTACTCGGGCACTGGCCGGTCGACCTCGGCGACCCGCAACACCTCGATTCCACCGAACTCGTCGCATCTGACTGCCTTTGTCCTTGTCTTGCTTCTCCTGTGGCGCGCGATGCGCGGCTGACGTCGAGAACGGGAATGGTTCGTGCCGGTGGGGCTGTTACCAGGGCACCGTTCCGGCGTCGTCGAAGAATCCGCCGGTCGGTCCGTCGTCGGGCAGGGTTGCGAGGTGAATCGCGATGGCCGCACCCTGTTGCGGTGTGCGGACGCCTTGGAAGCCGTTGAGGTCGGTGGCGGTGAAGCCGGGGCAGCCGGAGTTGATCAGGATGTTGGTGTCGCTCAGTTCCTTGACGTATTGGATGGTGAGGGCGTTGAGGAAGGTCTTCGATGCCAAGTAGGCGGCGGGAACCGGGCCCATGTCGATGCCGGGGGTGGTTTGCAGGGCGAGCGAGCCGACGCTGCTGGACATGTTGACGATCCGCGGTGATGCCGAGTTGCGCAGCATCGGCAGCATCGCGTTGGTGACCCGGATGACGCCGATCACGTTGGTTTCCACGACAGCTCGCACGGTCGCGGGCTCGACCGTGGTCGGTGTCTGTGGCACGCCGCCGGTGATCGCGGCATTGTTGACCAGGACGTCGAGCCCTCCGGCATGGCCGGCGATCAGCTCGGCCGCGGCGGCCACACTTGCGTCGTCGGTGACGTCGAGCGGCACGCCGAACGCATCGGTCCCGGCCGCGCGCAGCTTCTCGACCGCGGTGTCGCGGCGTTGTTGATCCCTCGCACCCACGCCGATTCGCCAGCCAAGGGCGCCCAGGCCTGCGGCGATCTCGTATCCGATGCCCTTGTTCGCGCCGGTTACCAGCGCGATCGTCCGTTCACTCATGCCGTCGATCATGTTGCGGACTCGGGTGGGGCGTCCAAGACCGGTCAGGTGGGCGGCGATACCGCACGGGTATTGGTCGTGGTCAGCGCCGGATACGATGAGCTGGTGGAGACGCGGGAGTTGCGATACTTCGTCGCCGTAGCCGAGGAGTTGCACTTCGGGCGGGCGGCACAACGGCTCGCGATGGCGCAACCACCACTGTCGCGGGCGATCCAGCAGCTGGAACGGCGGCTCGGAGTCGTTCTGCTGCACCGCACCGCTCGCGCCATCGCCTTGACCGAGGCCGGGTCGGTGCTGCTACGGGAGGCCCGGCTCGCGCTCAACGCGGTCGAAGCCGCCGAGCGCCGCACCCGCCGCGCCGCGGCCGACCAGCCCGGGGTGGTCCTGGCCACCAAGGCCGGAGCGTCCAGGGAACTCTTGTCGAACCTTCTGCACGCCTACGCCGCTGAACCGGGCTCAGTGGCAGTCGAGGTGATGCTGTGCGGGCCGGGCGAGCCGGAAAGTCTGCTGCGCACCGGGCGTGCCGACGTTGCTCTGCTCCACCGGCCTTACGACACGACAGCCGGATTAGACACAGAGGATCTGCACACCGAACAGCAGGTCGTGGTCCTGCCCAAGGGTCATCCCCTCGGCAACCGGGCGCATCTGTCGTTAGTCGAGATCAACGCCCAGACGGACCTGCCCCTGCCGCGCTGGCCTGGACGGGATGGCGGCCATCCGGACGGCCCTGGCCCGCAGGTCCGCGACCATACCCAACTGTTCCAACTGATCGCGCTCGGACTGGCCTGCGCCGTCGTACCCGAGTCGCTCCGAGACCAGCTACGCGACGACCACGCCATCGTGCCGGTGCCGGACGCACCGGCCGTCACGACCGTCATCGCGTGGCCGCCACACAGCAGATCCAAAGCCGTCGCCGACCTCGTCCGCACCGCGACACGCCTCTAGCCGATACCCCGCTGCAGCACCGCTGTTCGCAGGCCGCCAAGAGGCCCACGACTAGGCCGACGCAACAACCGGACAGGCCAGCGACGACGGCGCCGACCGCTCCGAAGCGCCCGACCGTCTCTGGCCAATCCGAGGTTCTCCCGCTGGTCACAGCAATATCGTCTTCCGGTCACCGACTGGCGACAAGATCCGACCGCTCATGCCGGGATTGACGAAGTTCAGCCGTGACCACGACCGACGACAACGTCATGGCCAGCAACAGCTAACCATCGCCAGCCCGGCCAGCGCCCACGTCGGCCAGCATCGATCCTGCGCCCCGCCGGACTGGGCCGACCTGGTGGCAGTTCCTGGTTGCCCGGGCGCAAGCGATCATCGCATGTGACTTCCTGGCGGTTGAGACGGTGCTGCTCAAACGGCTGTACGCGCTGGTGTTCATCGAGCACGGCACCCGCAAGCTCCATCTGGGCGGAGTGACCGCACACCCAACTGGGGCCTGGCCGTGCAGCAGGCCCGTATCCTCGCGATGAACCTGGGTGGCCGCATCGAAACACTGCGGTTCCTGTGTATCGCGATTACCTGACCCACCACAGCGGGCACAGGCCCCACCAATCTCCGGACTCCGAAACCCAGCGTCACGGGCCTCGTCAGCGGATGCCATCACGCCGCGTAACTCCAGCTCAGACTGCGTAAGTCTATATTCGAGCGGCACTCCATAAACGTGCCAGAAGAATGGTGCGATATCGTTATGGGCTCATTATTTGAAATTAACTTCCAATTGCTATGATTGCTATACATATTTGCGAAGCGTATTTAGCATCGGTGTTCCCGGCGACGAAGAAAGGGAACTCCCCTCCATGCGCAACTCGCATCCCAGTCAGACCGCCATCATGGCCGCGGCGGCCCGTGCCGCCCACCTTGTCGTGGACAGCGAGCCGTTCATCCTCCGGGACACCCTGGCCGCCTCCCTGCTCGGTGACCGGGCCGAGGAACTGATCGGCTACCACCAAGCGCACGGTGATCACCCCGTACTCGCAGGGGCGCGCGCCCAGGCGACCGTCCGCGGCCACTACGCCGAGCGCCGTGCCACGGACCTGTTCCGCAGCGGCCTGGAGCAGTACGTGGTGCTGGGCGCCGGGCTCGACACCTTCGCCTGCCGCCGTGACCGGGCCGCCCGGCCGGCCCTCGTGATCGAGGTCGACCATCCCATCACCCAGCAGGGCAAACGCGACGCGATGGCCGCGGCCGGCATCGCCGTGCCCGACGGGCTGGCCTTCGCGCCGGTGGACTTCGAGTCCGACGATCTGATGGACGCCCTTCACAAAGCGGGGTTCGACCCCGGCAAGCCCGCCCTGGTCACCTGGCTCGGCGTGACCATGTACCTCACCCGCGAGGCGATCGCCGCTACGTCGGCCGCCGTGGGCCGCATGGCGCCCGGCAGCGAACTGGTGATGGAGTACGCCGTACCGCCCGCTCTGCGTGACGATCGAGGCAACGCCTACGCGCAGTTCCTGCTGCCGGCCACCGCCGAGCGGGGCGAGCCATGGCTGTCTCTCTTCACCCCCGAAGAGCTCTCGGGCCTGCTCGAACGGCAGGGGCTGGAGGCGGTCGAGCACCTACGGCAGGCCGATTGCCTCGTTCCCGCGCTGTGGCGGCGTTCGGACGCGCTGCGCCCCGGCGATCTGTGCCGCTTGGTCCGCGCCACCGTCCCCAGCACGACCTGAACCGGCCGAACTTCCGTACACCGACGCGGCCTCGCCATGCCCTACAACACCCTCAGCGCCCCTTCTAGACCTACGTGCCACACCGAACCTCCAACAGGAGAGGATCCATCCCATGTCCGAGGCCGCCACCCGCGATGACGAGCTCCGCCGCTTCTTCGACGTCTTCGCCCAGGCAAGCGACAGTCTGGATGTGGACACTTTGGCGGGCTGCTTCGCCGAGGTGTTCCTGGCCGGGGACGCCGGCGGCGCCCGGCCCGTGCCCCGCCCCGCGTTCCTTCAGGCCCTGCCCAGACGCGCGCAGATGTTCGCCGATGCGGGCATCGGCCCGGCCGCCCTCGACACCCTGACCCACCAGCAACTCGACGACCGGTACGTGCTCGTCCGCACCGAGTGGACCGCACCTCGCACCGCCGGCGGCGAACCCGTCCACCTGTCATCGTCGTACCTGCTCCACCGGGACGCAGACGACACCTACCGCGTCGTGGTCTACCTCAACCATCAAGGCCTGCCACTCTCCCGGGCCTAACCGTCACCGCTGCCGTCCCCTACAGAGCCCGCACCTCCCGCTCGACCGGACCGGAGATTCAAGGAGTGCTGACCGCACGTGAGCTGGAGGTCCTCGAACGGATCGCCATCGGCCTGTCCACCGCGGGGATCGCCGCAAAATCGTCGTGGCCGGCTTCAGGCTCTTTGAATCCGGCGGTGCCCGATAGGCCTGGCGAAGGGCAGCCGTCGGCGGTGTGGTGCCGGTGATGACCGAGCCCGGCACCACCCCGCCCGTCGGCACGTCGAGGTCAGGGCTCCCGCTGCACTGGCGTTGGTGCCTGGTTACGAGCAGATGGCAGTGGTCATCGCCTTGAGCGCGGCCGGGATGGCGGCGGTGGGGCTGGGGCTGAGGGTGATCGCGATGGCGGCGGCCGTCGGGGGTGCTGACGACGATGTCGGTGTAGCCGCGCATGCCGCCGATGTGGCCGTACACGGGGCCGCAGCCGAGGTCGTAGCGGTGCACGCCCAAGCCGAACCCCGTGACCCACGGCATGGGGTTGCCGGCGACCGGGACCACGGAGGTCATTTCTCGCATCAGCGGCGCGGGCAGTAGCCGTCCGGTGAACAGTGCCCGGTAGAAGGCGGCGAGATCGGCCACGGTGGAGACCATCGAGCCGGCCGGCCCGCTCTGGTTGATCGTCTGCTCGGTGAAGTCGACCAGGTGGGAGTAGTCGGCGTCGGGCTTGCCCGGCAGGTCGCGTGGCATGTAGCCGTGCAGGTGGGAGCCGCGTATGCGGGCCTGGTCGGCGGCGTAGTAGGTGTCGTGCAGGCGCAGGGGGCGCAGCACGCGGCGGGTCACCTGCTCGGCGTAGCCGTCGCCGGTGACGCGTTCAAGACGGCGTCGCTGCCAGTCAGCGGAGGTCTTCAGGCCGAGCGCGTCGTAGAACTCGGGCAGGCCGCTGGTGTGCCGGAGCAGATCCCGGACGGTGATCGAACGTGCGTCGGGCACGTCGGGTAGCCATCGATCGATCGTGTCCGCCAGGTCGATCTTGCCTTCGGCGGCGAGTTGGAGGACGACCAAGCCCTTTGGAGTCGGGCGTAAGGCGGTGGAGCGACCGTCAAGGCATGCGTGATGCGGGTGTGGGCAGCTGAAGGTCTATGAGAATCCCGTCCATTGTCGTGGCCGCGTTAATCGTCCTCACCGGGGCTGGCTGCGCGGTGGACACGGGCTCGCCGGCGCGTACGGCGGAGGGCTTTCACGCCGCGATCGCCGCCCATCGCGAGGAGGCAGCCTGCGCGATGCTCGCCCGTAAGACCGCCGACAAGCTGCCCGATCCTGGCCAGTCCTGTGCCGATGCGTTACGTGAGCTCAAGTTGCGCCCAGGCGGCCCGGTGACCTCGGTGAGCGTCTGGGGCGCGGACGCTCAGGTACACCTTGCCGGTGACACGCTCTTCCTGCACCACTTCCGCGGGGGTTGGCGCATCAAGGCCGCCGGATGCGAGCCGGTACGCGACCTCCCCTACGACTGTGAGGTGGACGACTGATGCGAGTGATGTTGTCGCTGACCGCGATGGTGATTGAGGCCGGCTTGGTGTGGGGCTTTGCTATGGGGTGGTCGCAGCTGTGAGGTGGCTCAAGCAGAACTCTCTTGCCCTGACATTCCTGATCATGTTCGTACTGGCGCTGGGTGGGCAGGCCGTAGCCGGGCTGCTGCAGTTCAACGACCAGCAGGTGGCCGAAGGGGCGGAGCCCGTCTCGTTCCTGCAGTACGTGATGTCTTCGACCTTCGCGGTAGATGTGGCCGAGAACTGGCAGTCGGAGTATCTGCAGTTCTTCCTGTTCATCATGCTCACTGTGTGGCTCGTCCAGCGAGGATCGCCCGAGTCCAAGGAGGTGAAGGACGCCGGAACCGAATCCGACGAGCAGCAGCAGGTCGGACCGCACGCAACCGACCGCTCGCCTGCGTGGGCAAAGACCAAGGGGCTGCGGTTGTGGCTCTTCAGCAACTCGCTGGGGTTGGTCATGGGCATTGTTTTCCTGCTGTCATGGCTCGCCCAGGCTGTGGCGGGACAGGCCGCCTACAACTCCGACCGGCTCGCGAATTTGCGCGATCCAGTCGCCTGGGGCGCGTACGTCACCTCACCGGAATTCTGGAACCGCACCTTGCAGAACTGGCAGTCGGAGTTGCTGGCAGTACTGTCCATGGTGGTGCTGTCCATCTATCTGCGCCAGCGTGGCTCACCTGAGTCGAAGCCGGTTGGAGCGCCGCACGCGACCACTGGTGTGGAGGGCTGATCGAATCGAGGCAAGGACCCGAGGGCATGAGCCGGACTTCCAACCGGTTCGTGACCAGACGCCTCCGTCGAGGCTTGTCCAGCGGCTAAACGGGCAGGCCGGAGGAGGTGGGGTCTTGCAGCAGCGGATGGCGTGGTGCAGGCCGGCTGCATGGTCAGCGACCATCGCGCCACAGCGCGACCTGCATTGCAACAGTCGTCCACTTGATGGGAGCGCCATGACCGAGACGAGGGTAGTTCCCGCACAGACCGATGACGACCGCAAGGACTCTCGGCAGGCGTATGGAGACCGCTGTTTCGGGGGCAGCGGTGTTCGGCGCGGATCACCATCGCCATGATTCCGGCCAGGAGGAAGAAGATGAAGCTGGTCGAGAGGTAGAGATACCCGACCACCTTGTGATCGGTGGTGGACAGCCACGAGGTGATCAGCCGCCCGGTCCTGGCCTGGCTACTGACCTGGACGGGGATCGTGGGCTCCGGCTGCTGCTCGATCCTGACCACAACACGTCCCCTCCCGATGACTGCCGGGGGGTACACGAGCTTGGACTTCCCGTTACATCGCATGCCTAATCGATGTGAAGCCTTAGAAGCCGGGTCATGTCATGGTCGGGCCGACGCAGTGCGAGAGGGGCTGTCGAGTTCCACCGGCCGAGCGGGTCTCTCCTACGGCTACCGCAGCCGGGGCAGTACCTCGCGGGCGTAGAACTCGAAGAAGGCGTCCTGTTCGGTGCCGATCTGGCTGATGTAGACCTCGTCGAACCCGGCGTCCACGTATTCCTGGATCGCTTTGACATGTACCTCAGGATCGGGGCCGCACGGTGTCGAAGCGGTGGCGTCCTCCTCGCTGACCATCTCCGCCAGCTGCGCGAAATGCCGCGGCAGCGGCAGCAACTGCAAGGCTTCACCCTTGATGCCTTCGGTCGGCCACAGCCGGTGCACGGTCTTGCGGGCTTCGGCCTTGTCGTCGGCGTAGCAGACCTTCAGCCCGCCCTGTGCGGGTTTGCCCGCCCCGCCGGACTCGCGAAACAGCTTGACCAGGTCGGCGTCCGGACCCGTGGAGATGTAACCGTCGCCGATCCGCCCGGCCAGCCGTACCGACTTCTCACCGAAGCCGGAGATGTAGACCGGCGGCGGGTTGTCGGGAAGCGTGTAGAGGCGTGCGTTGTCGACGGAATAGTGCTTTCCGCGGTGGGTGGTCAGCTCGCCGCTCCACAGCCGGCGCATCACCTCGATGGCCTCCTCCAGCATCTCCAGCCGTTCGGCGGCCGGCGGCCAGCGGGAGTCGACGATGTGCTCGTTCAGCGCCTCGCCAGTGCCCACGCCGAGCTGGAAGCGCCCGCCCGTCAGGACGGCGCTGGTCGCGGCGGCTTGGGCGATGACGGCGGGATGGATGCGGACCAGCGGGCAGGTGACCGCTGTCGTGATCGGCAACGCGACCGCCTCGGCGATCGCTCCGATGGTCGACCAGACGAAGGGGCTCTGGCCCTGTTCGTCGAGCCAGGGATGGTAGTGATCGGAGATCCACAGCCCTTCGAAGCCTGTCTGCTCGGCCAGCTTCGACTGCCGGACGAGTTCCTTGGGCCCGTGCTCCTCACTGCTCAGAAAGTATCCGATGCGTGCCATTGCTGAGTCCTCCCGGCTGCGTCGAGACGCAGAACTCGATGTCAGAACCAGTACCGCCGACCGGCGACCGGACGGCCCATTGAGATCAGGACGAGGAAGATCACGCCGATGACGATGAGGGTGATGCCGATCGTGTAGAGCACCGAAATGCCGAGTAGCCACCCAGAGGCAGGAGGACTATGCCAATAATGATCATGATGTCCTCTTTTCGAGGAATTGAACTCTGCCTGTACGGTCATCCGGATATCGGCTACCCGACGTGTTCGCGGTAAACGACCCGCACGGTAGAGCTTCCAGAGCGAGGAGTGCCGAGGCGTAACCTGGATGGGTGTGGCAGCCCCGCGGTAGGGACGCCACACCATGAAGGGGATGTCTCGATGAACACACTGGACCTGCGCCTGGTCGTCCATGCCCCTGCCGGCGACCTGATTCTGGACGGCGACCTCGACCTGTCCTCTTCACCACTGCTCCAACCTCTCGTGGACACCGCCCTGGAGAAGGGCTGCACATGTCTCACCATCGACACCGCCGATCTCCATTTCTGCGACTCCACCGGGCTCCAGGCCTTGCTCCAGGCACAGAGCCGCCTCGTGTCCGCGGGCGGCAGCATGGTGCTGACTCACGTGCACGGCATGTTGCGTCGGGTCCTGGATGTGACCGGTCTGTCGAGGGCTTTCACGACCTCTCCGTAACCGGCATCGGACGGAAGATTCACCGCGGCGATTCGCCGAGCAGGCGATCTCAGTCGTCGAGTCTGGCGACGCCGTAGCGGGAAAGCGCTGCAGTACGGGCGCGACCTGCCATGTCGGCTCGCGCCAGCAGGAGCGCCGATGAACTTCGACAGTGCGTCTGCCAGAACAGGCAGGTTGATGGACAGCGCACCGGCCTCCTCCAGGACGACCTCGATCGCCTCGGTGACAGCGAGGACGATGGGCAAACCGATCATCATGGCCTCGATGAGCGACAACCCGAGCGAGGTCCACCGGTAGGGGTGCAAGTTGGCACGATCGCCGGGCGATGGCAGCGTGCAACTCGGCCTGCGGCAGGTCATAGCACGGGTACGGCAGGCCCGCCGCCTTCATGCCGTACACGTCTAGCGGCAGGTGTGGATCTGCCGCGATCCCGACGCGCATCTGCAGGCCGTGAGCACGGACGCGGCAGGGCGCCGGCAGTACCGCTATCACGACGCCTGGCGGGAGGAGCAGGACCGGATCAAGTTCGACCGGGTCACCGAGATGGCCGAACGGCTGCCCACCTTCCGCCGCCGGCTCCGTGAGCATCTCGCACAGCGGGGATTGACCAGGGAGCGCGTACTGGCTGGCGCCTCCTCGATGCTGGATCTGGGCCTGTTCCGGGCCGGCGGCGCGGAGTACGACTCCTTCGGCCTGGCCACCCTCAGGACCGGGCACGTCACCTGCACCGGCGACGTCGTACGGTGCCGTTTCGAGGCCAAGGGCGGCAAACGGCACGACATCGAGGTCAACGACGGCGCGGTGAGCGCCGTGGTGGCCGCGCTCCTGCGCACCGGCCACGACAGCGAACTGCTGCGCTACCGCAACGGTTCAGGGTGGAAGGTCGTGCGGGCCGAGGACATCAACGACTATCTGCGCGACATGCTCGACTGCGAGGTATCCGCCAAGGATTTCCGCACCTGGCACGCCACCGTCATGGCCGCGGAAGGGCTGGCCCGCGTACGGCGGCCGCGGGGAAGGCTGGGACGGCGACGGGCCGTACGGCGGGTGATCGAGGAGGTGGCCCAACGCCTGGGCGACACGCCGGCCGTGGCGCTCGGCTCCTACGTCGACCCGCGAGTCGTGCTGGCCTTCGAGCGGGGCAGGACCGTAGCGGCCGACGGCGATCTCGAGGAACAGGTCATCGAACTGGTGCGCCGCACCCGACGCAGCCGGGTGGACAGGTCGTAGGTGGCTTCTCCCCCAACGGCGTCAAGCATATGTGCGACGCGGCCCTGTGTGATCGTTCAGCGAACTGGCGATGGCTCGCTCCACGCTGGGATGGATGGCCAGCGCGTCCCACATGCCGGTGGTGTGCAGCATGCGTGCCGGGACACCGCTGACGGCGGCCAGGTGCAGGCTTGTTCCGTGTTCGCGCTGGGCGGCGTTGAGGCGAAGCAGTACGTGCAGGCCGGCGCTTCCCATGAAGGTGAGCTGGCCGAGATCGAGCACCAGCGGCTCATCGAGCACTATCCGATTGACGAGATAAGTCTCCAATTGGGCGATGTTTGAGGCGTCCACTTCGCCGGTTACGGTGATCAGCACACCGACGGGCAGGCGTCGACTGTCCAGGTTCAGAGGTGACATGACGTCCTTGTCAGGGAACCGAGTCTCATCGAGGTTGAATGTCCCCTGTCCTCTCCGGGAGGCCTCTACCCGAAGCTCGACACCAGAAGCATAGTTCCGCAAGAACTACCAAATTTCGCAATCATGCAGTTTGGGTGGCATATCCCTATACCCGTCAGCTCACCTGGGACGGGACGGGCCCATAAGAACGATCGAGTAACCCGTAGATGTCAGCGTCCCGATCCGCGTCGCCTACAACCAGCGGACGCAGTTCGAGACGTACCCCGATTCAGGGGTGTTCACGAGTGGCGTTGGCCAGCAGGGAAGGGACGCCATTAAAGATCGCTTCCCGTCTTCGATGCGATCGTTTCCCGGGAGCTTGTGCGTCAGCGGCTGTGGCTTGGCGCTGCCGCGATCTGTGGGATTCGGAGGTCCCACAGGCTCACCTGGCCGTCTCGTCCTGCCGTGATCGCAACAGTCCGGCCCTCCAGATCGGCGAGGCGGACGGCGGAGACCTCGCCCTCGTGCTCGATGAGCGGCTCGCCGATGATGCGGCCTTCCTCCAGATCCCAGGCGCAGACCCGGCCCTCCTCCGAGCCTGTCACCGCCACCGGACGCCCGTCGACGAGCCCGGCGTCTATGCACTTGAAGTCGTCTTCGAACTCACCCTCCTCGATCCGCTCGGTGATCTCCGCCGGCCAGGCGAGCGCTTCATCCTCTTCGCCTGTTTCGGGATCGACGAGCCAGACCGCGTCACCCTCCGCTCCGACAATGCGCGGTCGCCCGTTCACCGGCACCAGGGTGGCTCCCATCAAGCTGGGACCCGTTTTTGCGGACTGGACGAGGCTGCGTTTCTCCCGGAGGTCCCATACCTCGAGACTTCCGTCCCAGCTGCTGGAGAGGAGCACCGGCCGCTCCCCAAGCGTTCCCGACGCCAGACCGCCGATGCCGTCGAAATGCGCGCCGAGCAGCTCGGCGTACATCTCGCGCCGCTCGACGTCATACACACGTACGCGGGGACTGGTGCTCTGGTCAGCGCCGACGAGCATCGGCCGTCCGTCCATCTCAATCCCGATTACCATGTTGAGAGCGGCATGCGTGGTGTCCGCGGAAATCTCCACCGCGCCGGTCTCCAGGTCCCACTGTGCGAACGGCTGGTGGTCCGAGCCCCCGCCGACCACGATCCGGCCGTCCAGGACGACGGCCCCGATCGCGTACACATCGATGAAGTCATATCTGTCTTCCGGCCGGAACGGCATGTCCAGCTGGTAGCTGTCCCAGCGGTCCTCCAGCGGGTCCCACGTGAACACCGAGCCGCTGGAGTCGGCGCAGACGACCAGCAGCCGCCCGCCCACCTGGACGACGTCGAAGTCCCAGATCGACCTTTCCCAGGGATTCGCGCTGGACCGGATGACGGAGAAGGAGGCCATGATCAAGACTGTAGTAGAAACGATCCATAACCAGCCCTGAACCAGAACACCAACCCCGTTCACCAGTCACATCCACAGGATTCATGGAAGGGGTGGAGTCGATCAAGCAGCATACCGACACCCGCTCCGCCCGGCTGGCTGAGGCCACCGGGGTGAAGCGTGAGTGCAAGACGGAGATCATCCAGCAGCATTCCAACGAGCGCGTCGCCTGGCGCACGCTCGACCAACCCCACCACGAAGGAGCGGCCGATGCGTCAGCCTGGCCGCCACCACCAGGGCCACGCGTCTCAGGGTCGTCCGTCGCCAAGGCCCCTTGCGAATTAGTCGTCGCCCAGTCTCGGCGTGTTCAGCGCCAAGCTTCTCCTATTCGTTGCAGGCTGGCGAGGCTGCCGTCCGCAACCCGGCGGGAGACCTCTTCCCATTCGCGGATTACTCGTCGCCTGCCGTCAGGGATTGATGGCCAGTCCGCTCGAGTCACGGACCTGCCAGCGTAGACAGGCTCCCATCCGATGGTGCCAAGGGGGAGGCAACACCGCCGGAAAGACCTTGTTTGCAGAGGAATATCATCGAGGGCGATGGGCCCGGATATCCACAGGGCGTCCATCGGGATCGCGAGCCGTCATCGTCCATTGCGTGGGCAGTGTCTCGATCTGTCCGACCGGCCGCCCGGCATCCAGAATCCGTTCGCGAAGCTCACACAGTTGTGCGTATGTGCCCACGCGCAGTCCCCAACCCGCCCGGTTCAGGGGATCAAGATCGAGGGCGGGGACGGTAGCGGTTTCGACGATCATCAGATGGTCGGCCCCGCCGACATCGAGGACTGCGATCCGAGGATCAGTAGAGGTAGCAGCGCGCTCGAACGCGAGCGTTGCTCCGAGCACCTCCGTGTAGTACGTCACGAGCCGGTCGAGTTCGGTCGTGGACAGTGTCAGATGGTTGATTCCGAGCAGATTGGTCATGATCAACCGACCGTAGCTCAGCCACATCACGACCTTGCACTCGGGATCGAATGACACCTGGAAGGCCTCCAACGTCTCCGAAACCCGCCGGCATCTGCCCTGAATTCCCGGAGGCTGCAGGCGCCCGACGGTGAAGGAGCGACAACCGCTCAGCGCGGCTTCTTTCGATCCCAAACAGCTACGATTCAGCTCGGGGGGCACAACCCGGTCAGAGTCACCGCAACGAGTCGGCGGACCGCAGCTTCGGACGGCAGGTTGCCGGCCGCGGAAAGGGCGTGAAGGCAGTAGCTCGCGAGTTCGTCGGCCGCGACGTCGTCGCGCAGGCCGCCAGCGGCGGCGACCTCCGTCAGCAGATCTCGGAAGAGGTCGATGATCTGCTGCCGTGCATGGGCAACATGCTCACCTCGGTGCAGGAGGGCCACGAGTTCTTCGGTTCCGTGTCGTCCGCGGTAGTGAGAGATGAGGCCGTAGCGCTCGAGTACCGCCTTGAGCCGCTCGCCGCCGAGTCACTCCAGGAACGCAAGCGGCAGAAGGCGCGAAACGCGATCATCACGGCCGCCTGCGAGCTGTCGGCGAGCACGGGTTCGACGACGTCACGGTGACGGAGATCGCCGCGCGCGCGCGGAGCCGGGCGCACGACGTTCTTCCGCTCCTTCGGCGACAAGCAGGAGGTCGTCACTGGTCGAAGACGCCTTCGCCCGGCTCGACGGGCTGACCGGATAGATCACCCCAGGCGTGCGGCCGGCCCGGGCGGTCACGGGAGGCGCGGCCCGCGCAGGCGGGACCAGGAGATCAGCACGTGGACGCGGTCCGGCAGGTCGAGCTTGGTCAGGATGCTCGAGACGTGCACCTTGACGGTGTAACGGCTGATGAAGAGCCGGTGCGCGATCTCGTTGTTCGACAGGCCCTGGGCGATGAGCTCGCACACCTGGCGTTCGCGCTCGGTGAGCCGGTCGGCCGCCGCCTGCAGCGCCCGGTCCTCGTCGGTGGGCAGCAGGGGCTGCAGTGCCTCGATCATCCGCGTGGTCGCCTCGGGCGCCAGCACCGATTGGCCGGCCGCCACGATCCTGATGCCGTCGCGGATCCGCTCCCCGGGCGCGTCCTTGAGCAGGAACCCGCTGGCCCCGGCCTGCAGCCCGGCGTAGACGTAGCTGTCGAGGTCGAAGGTCGTCAGGATCAGCACCCGGACGGGCCCGCCGGCGTTGCGTTCGACGATGCGGCGGGTCGCCTCGATGCCGTCCATACCGGGCAGCCGGATGTCCATCAGCACCACGTCCGGCCGGTGCTCGGCCACCGCGGCCACCGCCGCGACGCCGTCGCCGACGGCGCCCACCACGGTCAGGTCGTCTGCCGCACCCACCAGGCGTACCAGCGCCTCCCGGAGAAGTTGCTCGTCGTCGCAGATCAGGACCCGGATGCCGGTCACGACATGCTCCGCAGCGGCAGCGTGGCGCAGACCTCGAACCTGCCAGAGCCGCTGGCCACCGTCACCGAGCCGCCCAGCAGTTCGACGCGTTCTCTCATGCCGATCAGCCCCACCCCGGCCCCCTTGGCGATCGATCCCGCTTCGCCACGCACCGGGTTGGTGACGCGGACGGTCAGGCGGGCCGGCTCGTAGGCCAGCAGCACCCGGACGTCGACAGGCCCGGCGTGCTTGGCGACGTTGGTCAGCGCCTCCTGCACGACGCGGTAGGCCGCCTGCTCGATGCTGGCGTCCACCTGCCGTACGGCGCCTTGCCTCTCCAGCCGCACCTGTGGCCCGCCCGGCGGCATGGCCGCCACCAGGTCGTCGAGCTGTTCCAGTTTCGGCGGCGGCGCCAGCGGGTTGTGCCCGGGTGGCGCCTCCCGCAGCACGCCGAGCAGCCGCCGCAGTTCGGCCAGCGACTGCCTGCCGGTGTGGGCCACGCGGCGCAGTGTCTCCTCCATTTCTTCGCGGGTGTCGGCCGCCGCCTCGGCGTCGAGGACCATCGTGGTCACCGAATGGTTGAGAATGTCGTGCAGTTCCCTGGCCAGCAGCGCGCGCTCGCGCTCGGCCGCCCGCCGTTCGAGGTCCGCCCGCTCGGCCTCGAGCCGCCGCGAGCGCTCCTGCAGCTCATGGATCCGGTCCCGCTGTCGCCCGTCCACCCGCCCCACCGTCCAGAATCCGACGAACAGCAGCGCGAGCGCCGAGTAGACCGCCACCACCCGCATGGGGTCGCCGATGGACGACAGCGTCAGCGGCAGCCCGGCGAGCAGCAGCACCAGCACCGAGACGATGCCGATCCTGCGCCGGTCCCTCCGGCCCCACGCCCCCAGCCGGGACGCGGCGACCAGGGGAGCCACCAGGACCGGTGTCGTCATCAGGGCCAGCGCCAGTTCAAAGGCGACGACGACGCCGAGTGCCGTCAGCGGCAACCGGCGCGACCACATCAGCGCGAAGGACTGCGCACAGGCCAGCGCCAGCACCACGCCATCGCCGCCGCGCCCGATCAGCCAGCAGACCAGCGGAGGAAGGACGGCCAGCACGCCATCGCTCAGCCACTCCAGGTGGGCGTGGTGCTTCGCCGGAGCAACCGGCTGCGCCGCCAGCCATGGGCCACCAGCAGTGCCACCGGTGCCCAGGGGGTCAGCGCGACCGTCCAGCTCAGCGCGAGTGGCGGCCCCGGCTGCTCGATCGCCTGGATCGGCAGCACCCCGGTCGAGGTCCCGCCAGGTCCCTCCACGGCGAACTCGAACCGCCATGTGCCCTCCTCCGGCAGCGAGACTACGTCCAGCCCCCATACGTGGCGCGCTCTCGGGTGCCGCGGCAGCACGATGCTGTCGCCGCGCCGCTGCAGGACGATGCCCTTGAGCCCCCGCCGGTCGCCGGACGGTGAGACGGTCGTGACCAAGCCGGTGCGCCCCTGGAGGCCGCCGGCGGGTTCGAAGGCGAAGTCGAGCGACTGCAGCGCGTGGATCGGCCACTCAGTGAACGATACGGTGATCGCGGACTGGTCGCTCATGCGCACGGTCTCCGTGTGCACGATCTCACCCGGAAGGGGCGGCGCGGCCATGGCCGGGCCCGCGCCGGCCAGCACAACCGCCCCCGCCATCCTGGAGTACCTCACCTGGCTGACCCGCTACAAGCGCGAGGACGAGAGCCGTGCCGCGCCCTCGCTCACCTCCGGCAT
>NZ_JBSFTC010000059.1:0-47095 GCF_053590415.1 Nonomuraea sp. NPDC003201 | reverse complement strand
GCCGCCGCGCTCGCCACCATCAGGAGCGGCCACCGCGAGCGCCGCCTGACGCGCGGCGTGGCGAAGGCGCGGGCCAGGTCGGCCGAGCGGCGCCGCCGGTAGCCGTCCTCGGCCAGCTCGTCCAGCCCGTCGGGCTTGAGCTCGGCGAAGATTCGGTCGGTCATGAGGGGTCCTCCAAGGGTGTGGTCAGGAGTCGAGGCTGCGGGCCGGGCTCGCGCCGCCCAGGCGGAGGGCCAGGGTGAGGCGCTTGCGCGCACGGTGGAGCCGGACGTTGTACGTACGGACCGAGCAGCCCACGACGGAGGCCGCCTGCTCGGGCGGCAGGCCGTACCAGGTGGCGAAGATCATGGCCTCCACGTCGTGCTCCGGCAGGGCCGACAGCGCGGCCAGCGCGGTCTCCCTGTCGATGACGTGCTCGGCCACGTCCCAGGCCACCTGGTCGCGCGGGGTGGTCAGGGCCACGATCCGGTCGACCAGGGCCTGCCGCCGGTGGCGCGAGTCGCGCTGCTTGGCCAGCAGGTTGCGCGCCACCCCGAGCAGCCACGGCAGCGGCGGCTCCGGCAGGTCGTCGAGCCGCCGCCACGCCACCAGGAACGTCTCGCTGGAGACGTCCTCGGCCAGGTCGCGCTCGGCCCGCAGCAGGGCGTAGCCCAGGACGCTGCGGTAGTGCCGGTCGTAGAGGTCTGTGAATCGTTCCTCGGGATCATCCACACCCAGTAGTCCCTCCGGACGCCCCTGGATTACCGCGACCCACCGAATTATCCGTCAGGCTCACCGGCACGAGAGGCGGACCGGGCCGGCCGCGGTGGACTGCGCGCCTGATGGGTCCGCGATCTCGACCATGACCAGGCCGTCCGAGGTGACGACGGGGACCCAGGTGCCCTGGTGGGTGTGCTGGTCGAGGGTGAATTCGGCGACGGTGCGAGCGCCGTCGCCGAAGCCGTCCTTGACCGTGTACCGGACCTGCCGGCCGGGGAGGGGAGGGTTGCCCACGGAGACGTCCACGAAGCACTGGTGCCGGCCGCGCAGTCCGGTGGTGAACCGCCATTGGAAGGTGTTCCCGCAGACCGTGCCCGGTGTGCCGCGGTTGTCGTGGCGCGGGCAGCTGGGGGCGGCGACCGCCGTGAAGGCGAGGTCGGGCCCGGTCGCCGCCATGAGGTTCTTGGGGAGCGTGCCGGCCGTGACCAGCACGATCAGCCCGAGCGCCACTAAGGCCAGCCAGAGCAGCGCCGAGCGGCGGCGCGGACGGGCCGGCGGCGGCGACGTCGTGGTGTCCAGCCTCGCTCTGATCGTGTGCCAGGTCCGGGTCCATTCGTCCTGATCGCCGCCGCACGCGCCGACGTACGCCTGCGTGACCGCCAGGCTCGGCAGCCGGTCGCCCGCCGCCGCCGCGGACAGCGCGGAGGCCGAGTAACCCGCTTTGCGCTCCATCGCCCGGTAACTCGGATTGCCCGCCGCCCCCCGGAGGTTGCGCAACCCTTGGGCGAAGTCCTGGAGCGGGCCGGGCGGCACCGGCCGCTCCCGCCGCCCACGTGTCGTGGTGCCGTCGTGTGTCATCGTGCCCCCTGCCGTGAAGTGTCGCCCCCTATTCGTGGGCACACGGCCGGCGGACTGCACGTACGGCGAAGCGCCTGGCGGGGGGCGCGTCCGCTCCCGCCAGGCCTCCGGCTTCCTACCCTCTGCCCTTGCCCCGCAGGCAGGTCAGGACGATGCCTTCGTTCATCGTGTAGGTGTTCTTCGTGTTCCCCGCCTCGGTCCGGTGGCTCGCCATGGCGCCGGTGAGGTGGGCGAGCTCGTGGAGCAGGATCAGCGTGCGCCACTCGTCGGGGTCGAGCGGCCTGCCGCCGTCGTCGTTGTTGTACTGCACAGGCTGCGGCTTGGACTGGTGCCACTCCTGGTAGAGGTAGATCGTTCCGGCCGAGCCGCGGCCCGTCGTCGACTCCGCGTACGGCAGGCGCCCGTCCGGCGCGGGCGTGCCGTGCTTGGTGTACAGGTCGAACAGCCTGGGCGCCTTCCAGATCGCCCGCAGGATCGACAGGGCGCTCTCGCCGCGGGGGCTGTCCAGACCGGTGACGAAGCTGTTGCAGCGGGGGCGGTGCTCCAGCAGGTCCAGCGCGGTGTCCACGGCCAGGTGGAACTCCTTGTCGGCCGTCGCGGGGTCGGGCGGCCTCAGGGGGGTCGGTCCGGGGGAGGGCCGCTGGTTCTCTTCCTCCTCCTCGGTCACGGGCTCGTCCTCCGTGTCATCGTCATAGAGGTCCTCGTACCAGCTGGGCTCCTCCGGGTCCGACCACAGGTCGATGACGTCGGCGCGGGCCGGGCCGGTCGCCACGGCTCCGCTTCCGGTGATCACCGCGAGCGCGGCGAGGACGGGCAGCAGGCGGCGCGGGCGTGTGAGTCTCATCGTCAGCCCACCCTGACCTTGCCGAGGATGTCGACGACCGGCTCGCCGCAGGTGTTCACGTACCGGACGATCACGATGTAACGGACGCCTCTGGTCAGGAAGGAGGCGGCGTACCTGGTGCGGTCCTCCAGGACGGTGTTCTTGGCGACCGTGGGCTGCCGGTTGAGGAGCTCGTCGCCCGACTCGGACAGGAAGGCGTACTCGGCCGTGCTGCTCTTCGCGAGCTTGTCGCCGAAGGGCGCCAGGTAGGCGTTGCCGCCGAGGACGAGTGTTTTGCCGAGGTTGTCGCCGCCGATGTAGAACCTCGGGGTGAACCTGCCCGTGCGGGCCGTCGTCCCGTACAGGCGGACGTAGGCGGGGACGCGGCAGGTCTGCCGCTGCAGGCTCGGCCGCAACCGCATGACCTGCCGCCCGTACGAGCCTTGGCGGCCGTACGAACCGTCCTGGCCGTAGGAGCCCTGCCGCCCGTACGAACCGTCCTGGCCGTACGAGTCTTGCCGGGCCTGGGGAGCTTGCTGGGCCGGTTGGCCCGGCGTGCCGCGCTGCGCCGGAGCCGGGGTGCCCTGGGAGGGACGCTGCGGCTGGCCGCTTCCCGGCCGGCCGACGATGTACCGGTCGATGGCGGCGTTCGCGCCACGCTCCAGAACCCGTTCGAGCCAGGAGGGAAGCTTGGAACCCCCGTTGGTCTTCGGGAACGTCTTCGGAGTGGCCGGACCCGGCTGGTCGCCCGTGCCGGTGGGCGTGTCCCCGCCGCTCTCGGGCTCCTCCAAGGACAAGGAAGGGCTGTCGTCGCCGGAGCTACGGGCGGGCCCGGATCCGATGTCCCCGATGCCGGGAATACTCGGGATGCCGGGGAGACCGGGAATGTTGAGGCCGCCCGAGTCGTCCGACGGCAGGAATCCGGAGCCGGGGTCGAACCCTCCGAACGGGTCGACGGCGGCGCTCGCCGCGCCGGCGGTCACCCCGCTCGTGACGACCGCGCCGCTCACGGCCAGGACGACCGCCGCACGGCGCAGCCTCGAAGGTGATCTCACGTTTGCTCTCCTCTCGCGCTGCTGGACGTCTGCCAGCGATCCCTGACTACGGGGCCCGTCGATGACCAGCCAGACGGTGACGTTGTCCATTGGCCCGAGCCGTTGATCAGGGACGCCGGTCATCTCCGGACGTCCGCGCGAAGTGGGCGCGAAGTGGGCGCGAAGTGGGCGCGAAGTGGGCTACGTGGGGCCGCCGGCCCGGATGACGGCGGGGCCGTGGCCGTACCAGCGGTGGATGGCCCGCCGCAGCGCCCGCGAGTCGGTGAAGCCGACCCGCGCGGCGATGGACTCCACGCTGAGCGTGGTCTCCCGCAGCAGGCGGTCCACCCGCCGCCGGCGCAACCTCTCCAGCTCCTCCCGCCAGCTGGTGCCCTCGTCGCGCAGGCGGCGCTGGAGGGTCCGGGGGCTCATGGCCAGTCGCGCGGCCACCTGGTCGAGGCCCGGCGGGCCGCCGGCGACCGCGGACTCGAGCACGGCGTGGAAGCGGTCGAGCCAGCCCAGCACCGGCCGGGCGGTCACGACGGACAGCCGTGCGTGGTCGTCCAGGATCGCGGCGAGCGCGGGGTCGGCACGCGGCAGCGGGGCTTCCATGTCGGCCCGGGCGAACGTGATCGACGGTTCGCCGGTCTCGAACTCGACGCGCCTGGTGCCGAAGAGCTCCATCAGCTGCCTGGGCGCGGCGGGCGAGCGGTGCGGCAGGTGGACGCGTACCGGCGTGATCCGCCGTCCGGCCCCCGAGCTCGCCATGACGAGCATCATGTACGTCGCGAACTCCGCGATCATCGGGTAGTCCGGGTGGTCGCGGTAGGGTCCCTGCCAGCTGACCGTCACCCCGCCGTCGTCGTCGCGGGTGACGGCGAGCCGGTCGGCGGGGTCGGCGATGGCCGTGAGGCGGCGGGAGGCTACCTGAAAGGCGTCGCCGAGAGTGCCGGAGACGGCGAACAGGTAGTCCCACACGCCCAGGCCGCCCGGCCGCCACAGCTCCATGACCCGGTTGCTGCTCTGCCACGCCGGGCCGGAGATCAGCTCCCAGACCCGCAGGATGGTGGCGGTGGGGATGCGGATCCCGTCCTCGTCCAGGACGGCGAGGCCGGGCACGCCGGCGAGGCGCGAGCGGTCCAGCCCCGCCGCGATGCCCGCCCTGACCAGCAGGCGGGTCAGGTGGGGCGAGACGGTGCCCTTCGCGGTGTCGTCCCCCGTCGTGCTGCTCACCATGAACTCCCAGCGGAAGTGGCGCCTTCGGCCCATCCGATGACGCCTTCGGCCCTCCTGACGGACTCCCGCAATTTCTACCTTCATGGGCAGACCGCCCTTTCAGGGGCCCTTGCGGGAGGAACATGATGGAGAACACGCTGTTCGACTACAGCCCGATCGTCGGGCGCGAACCGATCCGCTGGCCGGGCGGTGCCCGCGTCGCCTTCTACGTCGGCCTGAACGTGGAGCACTTCACCGTCGACCGCCCCTCCACCAGCATCAACGAGGCGACCGCGGCACTCGTGCCGGATCCGCTGAACTACGGCTGGCGCGACTACGGGCCGCGGGTGGCGATCTGGCGCGTGATGGAGGTCCTCGACCGGCACGGGATCCGGGCGAGCGTGCTGCTCAACGCCGACGTGTGCGAGCGGTACCCCCAGATCATTGAGGCGGGCAACGCCCGCGACTGGGCGTGGCTGGCCCACGGCAAGAACAACTCCACGCTCCAGGTCGACGTCGGCGACGAGCGCGCCTACCTGACCGAGGTGGTCGAGACCATCGAGAAGGCCACCGGGCGGCGGCCGCGCGGCTGGCTGGGCCCCGCGCTCACCGAGACGTTCCGGACGCCGTCCCTGCTCGCCGAGCTCGGCCTGGGCTACGTGCTCGACTGGACCAACGACGACCAGCCGTACCGGCTGAACGTCCCGGGGATGCTGAGCGTGCCGTACTCGCTCGAACTCAACGACCTGGGCATCTTCACGATGCACGGCAGGAGCGGCGGCGACTTCGTGCAGCTGGTCAAGGACCAGTTCGACCAGCTCTACGCGGAGTCCGCCGAGAGCGGGCGGGTCATGGCGCTGGCGCTGCATCCGTTCGTCATCGGCCAGGCGTTCCGGGCGAAGTACCTGGACCAGGCGCTGGAGTACATCGCCGGCCACGACGGCGTATGGCTGACGACCAGCGACGAGATCGCCGAGCACTTCGCGGGCCTGGGGCGGTCGTAGAGTGACCGCGTGAGAAGACATATCGCGTTCGAGCGGCTGCACAACTTCCGGGATCTCGGCGGCTACCGGGCCGCCGACGGGAGCGTGGTGCGGTGGGGGCGGCTGTTCAGATCCGATTCGCTGGCCAAGCTGGGCGGCGAGGACTGGGACCGCTTCCTCGGCTTGGGCGTCCGTACGGTGATCGACCTGCGCTACCCCTGGGAGATCGAGGCCAAGGGGCGGGTGCCGCACCATGACGGGGTCGCCTATCACAACCTCAGCATCGAGCACCGGCCCTACGACCAGGCGGAGATCGACCCGGACGCCGACCCGTGGCGCTTCCTGGCCGACCGCTACGCCGAGGTCGCCCTCGACGGGGTCGCGGAGCTGCGGCAGGCCCTGGAGGTCATCGCCTCGGCGGACGAGCCGCTGGTGTTCCACTGCGCCTCCGGCAAGGACAGGACCGGGCTGGTGGCCGCGCTGGTGCTGGCCCTGCTGGAGGTGCCGGAAGACGACATCGTGCGGGATTTCGCGCTGACCGAGCTGGCCACCGACCGGCTGATCGCCGACTGGCGGGCGGCCCACCCGGGCCGCGAGCTGAAGTGGCCCGGGTACGGCAGAGCTCCCGCCGAGATCATGCGGCTCTTCCTGGCCGACCTGACGGCGGCTCACGGCTCCGTTCGGCGTTATGTCACCGACCGGCTCGGCGTGGACGAGGAGCTGATCTCAGAGCTCCGTGGCCGGTACCTCCACGACGGCTACGCCGGCACCCAGCGGTAGGAGGCGACCTCGGCGCCGCGCGGCTCGTACGACACCTCCAACCGCCGCGAGCAAGCGTGAACGTGACCTCGGCGGGTGAGCCCTTGGCCAGGTCGGAGCCGCTGGGTCCGGCCAGGATGCGGTCACCTTCACGCATGCCCGCCCGGACGGCGGCCGATCCGGCCACCAGCCCCGCGACGACGCCGGTCTCCATGCCGGCGAGGTCGAATCCGACCTCCGCGACGCGGTCGCGGAGGTCCTCGCGCCGGAAGCGGGGCCCGAGGGCGTCGGAGGCGGGGACCATCCACTCGCCCGCCTCCAGCGCCGCGAAGTCGCGCCTGGCCCGCTCGCCCAGCTCGGCGACCACCAGGTCGATCCACTCGGGCACGCCGACCTCCTCCCCGGCCCGCTTCCTGTCGAGCACGGTGAGCACGAGCTCGTCGAGGGGCCGGCGGCCGGCCGCGCGGAGCTTGGCGTCAAGGCCGAGGAAGTAGAACAGGCCCCGCCCGTACGGGACCCGCTGCGCCCGCTGGTCCTTCCAGAACCGCTCGGACCGATGGCGAGCGCCCGCCCAACCTGACGTTCCAGGGCGCGGGTCGCTACGGGCTACAGGTCCACGGCCGCGCCCGGCGGGGGGAGCGGCTGTCCAACCGCCCCGGCGAGTCGTACCTTCTGGTGATCCGGCCCGTCGCGCGGGGATCCTCCTAGCCGGCCTTGCGGATGTAGACGACGTGGTCCACCAGCCGTTCGGACTGGCCGGGAGGCGTGAAGTACAGGTCGAAGGTGTGCTTGTCGTTCGACCTGATGGTGATCACGGTCCGCATCGGGATGGTCTTCCCGACGTACTCGGGGCCGAGCACGCCGGGGTCGGTGAACGTGCCGGGCAGCGACAGCTTGTTGGTGCGCTCGGTGAGCGCGGGCCCGCGGTAGGTCATCGCGGTGGGGGTGACGCTGTCGAAGGTCGTCCACTCGTAGCGCCGGTCGATGGTGGAGAAGCCGAGGACGCCCAGACGGTAGTAGGGGTTGCCGCCCAGGGTCCCCTCGGTCCGCTCCTCCAGGAAGCGGCCGCCGGTCTTGGCGATCCACCGCGTCGTGACCGTGATGTCGCGGGAGACGATCGGCTTGCCGCCGCCGAGGAGGTAGTTGGTCTTGACGGCCTTCCACGTGCCGACCAGCGGGTCGAGCTGCCGGTGGAAGGGGCCGGGCGTGAGGACGTCGGCGGGCGCGCTCCGCACCTGGACGGCGGCCCGCGTAGTGATCGGTGCCGCGGCGGGCGCGCTCTGGAGCTGGGCGGCGGCCCGCGCGGTGATCGGTGTCGCGGCGGACGCGCTCGGCGCGCCGGCCAGGCCCAGTACGGCCACGGCCGAGACCACGGCCGGTGCCAGTCGGTTCAGCATGATGTCTCCACAGTGCTCGGAGGGCTCGGACGAGCCCGGCCGCCGGAGTGATCTCGGCGCAGAGGGATCGTGACATCGGGGGCATAGCCGCTGATAGTGTCGCTGTACTCGGCCGGGTATGCATTTTGCACGGTTCACGAGGAGGGCCGGGTGGCGCGGACCGCGGACGATCTTCCGCTCCGGCTGGCCCGAGCCATGCTGTGGGCCTCGTTCGGCATCCTGTTCTCCATCCGCGCGCTCGCCGGGCTGGACAGCGGCGCCGGCCCGCTCGGGGTGCTGCTCCCGATGGCGTCGTACCCGCCGCTGGTCGCGCTGGCGGTGCGGCGCTGGAGCCCGGCCGTCCGGTACGCGCTCCTCGCCGCCGTGGTGCTGCTCTACTTCCTGCCGTTCCCGGTCGTCGGCGAGTCCTGGGACTGGGTGCCGTGGACCGTGGCCGCCGCCGTCCTGTGCGCTCTTCCCCGGCGGGTCGCCTGGCCGCTGTTCGTCCTCGTCGTGGCCGCGGCCGGCGCGTCCGTCCTCGTGCTCGGGTACGACTCCTATCCCGGGGAGGAAATCCAGGCCCTCCTCGGGTACATGATCATCACGGCGGACGACGGTCTCATCGTGTTCGGCCTGTCCGCGCTCGTCCGGGCCGTCGAGCAGGTGCACGGCGCCCGGGAGGAGCTGGCCCGGGTGGCCCTGGCCAGGGAGCGCCTGCGGCTGGACGGAGAGTTACGCGGCGTCCTCGGCGGAAAGCTGCGGGCGATCGCGTTCCGGATGCGGAAGGCGGCCCAGGAGGTGCCCGGGGAGGCTCGGAGCGACCTCAGGGAAGGTGCCGAACTCGCCCGGCGCGACCTCCGGGAAGGGGTCGAGCTCGCGCGGCGCACGCTGGCGGAGGTGCGGGCCACGGCCGGCGCCTACCGTGCCGCCGCACCTCAGGAGGCCCCGCCACCGATCGAGTCGCCGCGCCTGGCCCGGCACGTGCTGCTCGCGGTCCTGCTCATCCAGTGCGTGCTCGTCCTGAGGGTGATGGCACCCACGCACCCTTACGACTGGCCGGCCTTCGCCCTTGCGGCGGCCCTGCTGGCCGCCGTCGTCATCCTCCAGGTGCTCCCGCCGTCGCGGGCGGCGCTGATCGCGCAGAGCCTGCTGATCCTGCTGCCGCTCGCCGTCTTCCCCGAGGCCTGGGACCGCTTGCTGAGCGTCTTCACCGGCAAGCTGCTGCTCAACGTACGGCCGCCGCTCTCCTGGGCGATGACCGGGCTCGTCCTGGCCGGGCACCTCACCTGGCTCCTCCACTCCGTGGACAGCGGCGCCCTGTTCGTCGACGACGTCGCCGCGGCGCTCTCCCAGTTCGGCGGCCACATCATGATCATGTGGCTCGTGTACTGCCTCGGACGCCTGAGCGGGCTCCTCGCCGTGCTCGAGCGGATGCGGCACGAGCTCGCCGAGGCGGCGGTCCGCCGCGAACGGGTGCGCGTCGCCGGCGACCTGCACGACGTGCTGGGCTTCAGCCTGTCGGCGGTCGCGCTGAAGGGCGAGGTGGCCGAACGCCTGCTGGACACCGACCCCTCCCGGGCCAGAGCCGAGATCGCCGCACTCGGGTCGCTGGTCGAACGAGCGGTGGCGGAGCTCGGCTCCATCGCGGGGAACCGGGTCGAGCTGCGGCTCCGTACCGAGGTCGACGCGGCCCGCGAGGTGCTGGCGAGCGCGGGCATCGAGGTGGTGACGAGCGTCGGGACGGGCCCGCTGGCGGTGGAGGTCGACACCGCGCTGGCCGCCGTGCTCCGTGAGGGCGTCACCAACGTCCTGCGCCACAGCCGGGCCCGCACCTGCGAGATCACCGTGTCGGAGGCGGCGGGGTCCGTACGGCTGCGGCTGGTCAACGACGGCGCCACCGAACGGCCGGGAGAGCGGGGGACCGGGCTCGACAGCATCGCGTCGCGGACCGGCGGGCGGCTGGCGGCGGGGCACCACCCCGGTGGCAGGTTCGAGGTGCTCGCCGAGTTCCGCACCGATCCGGCCGACACCACCCAGGCCGCCCAGGAGGCGAGCCGCCCGTCCCAGTAGCGTTCGAGGAGGAGAAACCGTACGACCGCGGTCCATTTGTCCATCCCGTCCGGAGCCCGCATGTCTTCGCATCCGACCGTCGTGCCCGACCTGTCCGGCGGCGTCTCCGGCGCCGCCGCCCTGGAACCTCTGCTGCGTACGGTGCTGACCGCCCTCTCGGAAGGCGCGGCACGGCGCGGCGGGCCGATCCCCGCCGGTACGCCCGCCGAGCTCTTCGCGGGAGTCGCCCAGGGCTTCGCCGGGCCGGGCGGTGACGCCCTGCGCCGGTTCACCGAGCTGGTGGCCGCCGGCAGCGCCGACCCGGCCGACCCCGCCTGCGCCGCGCACCTGCACTGCCCGCCGCTCGCCGTCGCCGTGGCCGCCGACCTGGCGATCTCCGCGCTCAACCCGTCGCAGGACTCCTGGGACCAGGCCCCCGCGACCACCGCCCTGGAGACCCTCCTGCTGGGTGAGCTGGCCGGTTTGGTGGGCTACCCGGACTCGGCCGCGGGTGTGCTCACCTCCGGCGGCACCGAGTCCAACTTCATGGGCCTGATGCTGGCCAGGGACCGGGTGCTGGGTCATGCGACCGGCCACCGGATCGAGCGGAGCGGCCTGCCGGCGAACGCGCCGCGGGCGCGGATCTTCGCCTCCGTCGCCGCCCACTTTTCGACACGGCGCGCCGCGGCCCTGCTGGGCCTGGGCGAGGACGCGGTCGTGACCATCCCGGTGGACGGCGAGCTGCGGATGCGGCCGGAGGAGCTGGCCGCCGCGCTGCGGGAGTGCGTGCGGCGGGGCGAGCTGCCGATGGCCGTCGTCGCCACGGCCGGCACCACCGACACGGGCGCGATCGACCCGCTGGGAACCTGCGCGGAGCTGGCCGCCGAGCACGGGGCCTGGCTGCACGTGGACGCCGCCTACGGTGGTGGCGCCCTGCTGTCCGACCGGCTGGCTCCGCTGCTGGCGGGCATCGAGCGGGCCGACTCGGTGTCCCTGGACTGGCACAAGCTGGGCTGGCAGCCCGTCGCCGCGGGCGTCTTCCTGGTACGGCGGGCCGAGACGTACGAGTCGCTGGAGCGGCGCGCGGCCTACCTCAACCCGGCCGACGACGAGGAGGCCGGCTACACCAGCCTGCTCGGGCATTCGCTGCGCACCACCCGCCGCCCCGACGGCTTCAAGATCGCCGTCACGCTGGCGACCTTCGGCAGGGACGGCCTGGGCCGCCTCGTGGACGCCTGCCACGATCTGGCGCGGGCCGGAGCGGCGGCCGTCCGCGTCCATCCCCGGCTGGAACTGCACGCCGACCCGGTGCTGACGGCGTTCCTCTTCCGGTATCTCCCGGCGGACTCCGCCCTGACGGACCGGGTGAACGCCGGGCTGCGCCGCCGCCTGCTCCACGAGGGACGCGCCGTCGTCGGCCGTACCGAGCTGCCGGGAGCGGGGCCGGGCCGCGTGCGGCTCAAGCTCACCCTGCTCAACCCGCACACGACCGCTGCCGAGGTGGAGCGGCTCGTCCACCTGGTCGCCGCCGCGGGCGAGGCCGAGGAGGAGACGCTGTGAAACGGGACCTCTAAGCTGAGTGATCGTGACGACGCAGCGAGCCGAATTGCGCACATGAGCGTGGTCCGCGTTCTCCTCGCGGAGGACATGCTCCTCCTGCGCGAGGCGCTCGTGGAGCTGCTCCACCTCCACGACGGCATCGACGTGGTGGCCCAGGTGTCCAGCGGGGCGGAGATCGTGGCGGCGGCGGAGCGTCACCGGCCGGACGTCGCGGTGATCGACATCGACCTGCCGGGGATGGACGGCATCACGGCCGCCGCCGAGCTGAACGACCGGCTGCCGGACTGCCGGGTGCTCATCCTGACCGCGCTGAGCAGGCCGGGCGAGCTACGCCGTGCGCTCGATGCGAGGGTCGCCGGGTTCGTCCCCAAGGACATCAGGCCCGGTGACCTCGTCGCCGCCATCCGGACGGTCGCCGCCGGAGGCGAGGCGGTGGACCCGGCCCTGGCCATGACCGCGTTGCGGGCGCCGGAGAGCCCGCTCACCCAGCGCGAGACGGAGGTGCTGCGGATGTCGGCGACCGGCGCCCAGCCCTTGGAGATCGCCGAGCGGCTCTTCCTCACCTACGGCACGGTCCGCAACTACCTGACCTCTGCGGTCGCCAAGCTGGGCGCCCGCAACCGGATCGACGCCATCCGCATCGCCTCCGAGGCCGGCTGGCTCTGACCGGCATCTCACGATGCCGCAGCGGACGCGAAGCCGTCGAGTATGTCGTTGAAGAGGTCCGGGCGCTCCATGTTGGGGTAGTGGGCGGCACCGTCGATCGAGATCGTCCGCCCGTCGGCCACGGTACGGGCGAGGCGTTGGGCCATCGCGAGCGCGCCGAGCTGCGCCGGATCGGCGGCGACCTCACCGACGCCGAGGTCACCGCCTGCCTCCGGGTCCTGTCGCGCCTGCTCGGGCATCTCGACGACATCGACATGGACTGATCGGGACCTTCATCCCACGGGGTAGTCCTTGAGCGGCACGACGTCCTCGGCCACCTCCACCGGGGGCTCGGTGGGCGGCTGGAGGAACCAGCGGGCCGCGGCCCGGCCGTGCAGCTGGTTGCGCTCGACGTGGTCGCGCAGCCTGCCCTCGTACGCGGCGAAGGCGGTGGCGTGGTCCGGGGCCTCCGCCAGCTCGCCGGCCAGCACGTACGCGCCGATCAACGCCTGCGAGGTGCCGCGGCCGGAGGTGGGCGCGGCGCAGTACGCGGCGTCGCCCACCAGCGCCACCCGGCCGGCCGACCACGCGTCCATCACGACCTGACCGGAGGAGTCGAAGAAGAACTCCTCGGCCTCGCTCATGGCCTCCAGCAGCCGGGGCACCTCCCAGCCCGCGCCGGCGAAGTGCTCGGCCACCAGCTTCTCCTGCTGCCGGCGGTCGCGCCGGTCGTAGTCCAGGTGGTCAGCCCCGAACGACAGGCCGACGCGGAGCTCGCTGTTGCCGCGGGCGGCGAAGGCCAGCGCGTTGCGGCCGGTGGTGTTGTGCATCAGGCCCGTGCGGTCGAGGCCGAACAGGTTGGGTGTGGTGAACAGCGCGCCGTAGATGCCCAGGTGGCGGACGTAGCGGGACTCGGGGCCGAAGGCGAGCCGGCGCACGGTCGAGTGCATCCCGTCCGCGCCGATCACCAGGTCGAACGTACGGGATCCGGCGCGCTCGAAGGTCACGTGGACGCCGGAGCCGTCCTGGTCGAGCCCCGTGATCGTGTCGTCGAAGAGGTAGTCGGTGGTGTCGCGGGTGGCCTCGTACAGGATGGCCGTCACGTCGGACTTGAGCACCTCCAGGTCGCCGGAGATGGCGCTGGCGGGCAGCTCGGCCAGGGGCGCGCCGGCGTCGTCGACCAGCGTCATCCCGGTCATCCCCGTCTCGTGCCGGCGCATCTCCTCCAGCAGGCCCATCCGCTCCAGCACCTCCAGCGCGCTGCCGCGGAAGTCGATGGCGGCGCCGCCGCCGCGGACGACCGGGGCCCGCTCCACGATCGTGGGCGCGTGGCCGTGCCGGTGCAGCCAGTAGGCCAGGGCGGGGCCGGCGACGCTGCCGCCGGAGATCAGGATCCGCATGGGGACTTCCCTTCTCGGTTGGTGTGGGGCAACCGTACGCAGAGTTTGGGCAAATGCGCAAGACGGTCGTCTCATGCGATCGTGCTAGGCTGTCCGCCATGGGAAACCGTGAGGACCTGCTGGCCGGGGCGCGGCGCTGCCTGGAGGAGAAGGGGTGGGCGCGCACGACCGTCCGCGACATCTCGGCGGCGGCCGGCGTCAGCATGGCCGCGATCGGCTACCACTTCGGCTCGCGCGAGGCGCTGCTCAACGCGGCGCTGGTGGAGGCGATGCGGGAGTGGGGCGAGCAGATCGGCGCCGCGATGGCCGCCGTGGACGAGGCGGCCGCGCCCGGCGAGCGCTTCGAGGCGCTCTGGGAGCGGCTCATCGCGTCGATCGGCGAGCACCGCACGCTGTGGCTGGCCAATCTGGAGGCCATGGTGCAGGCCGAGCACTCGCCGGAGCTGCGCGACGAGCTCGTGGCCGGTCAGCGCGAGGGCCGCCGCGGCATGGCCGCGCACCTGGCGGACGGCGACGAGGCGGACCTCGCCGAGCGCGAGGTGCGCACCGCCGGCTCGGTGCACCTCGCGCTGCTGCTGGGCGTGATGATGCAGTGGCTCAACGACCCGGACCAGGCCCCGACGGGGGCGGAGGTGCTGGCGGGCCTGCGCGCGCTGACCGCCCGGATGGGGTGAAGTTCGTCAATCGTTCAGCTCGGCGCAGCCAGCCGGATCCCGGGCAGGCGCCATCATGCCTCTGTGTACCGCATCCCGGTGGCCGTCGTGCTGGCGGCGCTCACCATGGTCACGCCGGTCGAGGCTGCCGTCGGCTGGCAGGTCAGCTTCCGTGGCGGAGCTCGTACGTACATCGCGGATCTCGCCGCCACCGTGCCGGCGGACGCCTGGGCCGCGGGCCGGCGCGAGACCAAGAAGCGCGATCCGCGGACCGGCTCGCCCGTCACCGCGCCGTTGATCAGGCACTGGAACGGCAGGGAGTGGACGGAGTTCGCCGGCCCGGGCGGGTCCCTGCGTGAGATCTCCCTGATCGAGGCGTCCTCCCCGGCCGACGTGTGGATCGCGGGGAGCGCCGGCGCCCGCTCGGTGCTGTCGCGCTGGGACGGCAGGCGCTGGCGGCTCATGGGGTCGGGCCGGACCACGATCACCGATCTGGACGTCCCGGACGGCGAGCACGCCTGGGTCGTGGGCCGCGACGGCCGTACACGGGGAGTGTTCTTCAAGCGCTATCACGGCGGGCGCTGGACGAGCCTGCCCGCGCCGGCGTCCCTGAGGGAGATCAGCGTCCGCACGCCCGGAGAGATCTGGGGCTGGGGTCCCTCCGCCGTCATGCGCTGGGACGGCAAGGCGTGGCACCCGGTGGCGCCGCCCGCCGTCGCGGTGCCCGTGGCGGCCGTGCCCGCGTACGGACCGGTACGGGTCCGCTACGACGCGGTGCTCGCCGCCGCGAACGGGGACGTCTGGATCGCCGCCGGGTTCCAGCAGGGCGACTGGACGCAGCCGGGGGCCGTCCTGCTGCACCGGCGCGGCGGGACGTGGGAGCAGCTCCGGCTGCCCGGCGACCACGTCACCACCCTGTCCGGCGACGGCTCGGGCGGCGTCTACGCGGCGACGACCCGGCAGTCGATCACCGCGACCCCGGACGGCCAGGACCCCTACGCCTACACCACCCTGTCCATCGACGCGCTCCGGTACGCCGGCGGCGTGCTGACCCGGCAGAGCGTCACCCCGCCGGCGACCGGATTTGCATGGACGGACCTCGTCGCCGTGCCGCGTACGGGCTCGGCGCTGGCCGCGGGCTTCGCCTGGAAACCTCCTCAGGGAGACGTGATCTTCCGCAATTCCTAGCGCCGCAGGTCCAGCCGCACCCTGGCCAGCCAGGACCCCCAGCCGTTCTCCGGCCGGCTGTCCCCGATGCGCAGGTAGAACGTACGGGCCTCGCCCCGAAGCTCGTCGAGGTCGAGCGTGCGCGCCGAGCGGTTGGACAGGTCGCGCACGTCGGCGCTCTCCCGCAGCACGGTCCGCCAGCTCCGGTTGTCGGCCGAGACCTGCACCAGGAACTGGTTGCCGATGTCCAGCGTCACCGAACCCCCGCTCACCTGGGCCGGCAGCTCGAAGCGATAAGTGGCGTGGCCGTCGCCGTCGGTGAAACGGGCGCGCCCGTCGAACACCTCGCCGTCGAGCTGGGACCCGTCGGCCTCCAGCAGCCACGGCTCCTCGGCGGCCGTGCCGGGCGTGAACTCCACGGTGTCGCCGACCACCGTGACCGCCACCTGTTCGGAGGCCGGCCCCTGGTCGGAGGTCGCGGCGAGCCGGACCGGGTGGCTGCCGGGACCCGCCGTCGCCGGCACCGTCACCTGGAACGGCACGGTCTGGGACGCGCCCGGCGCGACGGGACCGAAGGCGACCCCTCCCGAGGGCTGGACGGTCCAGCCCTCGGGGCCGGTCGCGGTCAGCCGTCCGGTGGCGGGCCGGTCGGCGTGGTCGGACACGGTCACCGGGACTGTCACGGTCTCCCCAGGAGCGGCGAAGACCCCGGCGGCCTCGATGACCAGCGGTGACGTGGCGGGCGGCGCGGGAGCGAGCAGCTCGATCTCCGCGAGCGACGTGCCGCCGGTGAACCTGATCCGGTAGTGGGCGTACGCGCCAGGATGCGCGATCTTGAACGGACGGGTCTGCAGCCGCCACGGGAAGCTCTCGCCGGCCCGCTCGTCGAGCACCTTCCACGACGTGCCGTCGGCGGAGCCCTCCAGGACCCATCCGGACGGATCCTCGGAAGGCTGCCCGGCGCCGGAGGTGAGCGTGTAGTAACGCGCCTCCCGGTCGCCGTCGAAGGTGTATCGCACCCATTCGGGCAGCGCCGCCCGGGTGGCCGAGTCGTCGTCGAACAGCGCGCTCACGTCGGCGCCGCCGGCCGCCGACGCCGTGCCGCGTCCCGGCCCCGTGAGGTCGTGCAGCGGGGCGGGGATCCGGTCGTCGTCGGTGATCGAGGGCGGGGCGGCGTTCCTGCCCGTGCCCCAGCGCGACGGCTTCGGCCCCATCTCGAACACCAGCTCGCCGCCCTTGGCGATCAGATCGTGCGGAAGGTACGTCTTGTCGTACGCCCTGCCGTTGACCGTCAGCCCCTGCACGTAGACGTTGCGCGGGCTGTTGCCCGGCGCCCTGATCACCAGCTTCCTGCCGCCCTCCAGGTGCACCGTCGCCTTCTTGAACAGCGGCGAGCCGATCGCGTAGTAGGGGCTGCCCATCTGCAGCGGGTAGAAGCCCAGCGCCCCGAAGACCTGCCAGGCCGACATCTCCCCGTTGTCCTCGTCGCCGGGGTAGCCCTGACCGATCTCGCTGCCCAGGTAGAGCCGCGAGAGCGCCTCGCGCACCTTGGCCTGGGTCTTCCACGGCTGTCCCGCGTAGTCGTACATGTAGGCGATGTGGTGCGAGGGCTGGTTGCTGTGCCCGTACTGGCCCATCCGGATGTCCCGGGCCTCGCGCATCTCGTGGATGATCCCCCGGTACGAGCCGGGGAACGCCGCCGTCTCCTGGGTGGCGAAGAACGCGTCCAGCTTGGCGGCCAGCTTGTCGGCGCCGCCGTACAGGTTGGCCAGGCCGCGGCCGTCCTGCGGGACGTGGAAGGCCATGTTCCAGCCGTCGGTCTCGGTGTAGTCGAAGCCCCACGTACGCGGGTCGTAGGCGCTCGGCTTGAGCCGGAAGGAGCCGTCGGCGTTCCGGCCCTGGAAGAAGCGCACCGCCGGGTCGAACAGGTGGACGTAGTTACGCGCCCTGTTCCGGAAATATTCGTACTCCTCCAGGTAGCGGGCACGCTGCGCTCCCGTGGACCGCTCGGCCAGCGCCTTGGCCATGTTCGCGATCCCGAAGTCGTTGATGTACCCGTCCATCGCCCACGACATCGCCTCGCCGGTCGACTGGACGCTCGTGTACCCGCGGAAGACGGAGGTGGTCAGGCCCTTGCGGCCCACCTGCCGGGTGCGCGGGGCGACGGTGGCGTTCTTGACCGCGGCCTCATAAGCGGTCACGGCGTCGAAGCCGGTCACCCCCTTCAGGTACGCGTCGGCGAAGGCGACGTCGGAGCTGGTGCCGACCATCAGATCGGCGTACCCGGGAGAGGACCACCGGGAGATCCAGCCGCCGTCCAGGTACTGCCGCACGAACCCGTCGATCATCTCCCCGGCCGCCTTCGGCGTTAGCAGCGCGTACGCGGGCCAGGTGGTGCGGTAGGTGTCCCAGAAGCCGTTGTTGACGTACACCTTCCCGTCCGCCACCGGCGCCCCGGTCTGGGTGGGCGTGCTGGGCGGGGTGCTGGTCGCCGACTGCACGGCGTGCTTGTGGACGGGCGCGGCGGCGGTGCCGGTGTTCTCGAAGCCGGAGTTGGGATAGAGGAACAGCCGGTACAGGTTGGAGTACAGCGTGACCAGCTGGTCCCGGCTCGCCCCTTCGACCTCGATGACGCCCAGCTTGGCGTCCCACGCCCGGCGGGCGCGCTCGCTGACCGTCTCCAGCGTGTCCGAGGCGGCGATCTCCAGCTCCAGGTTGTGCCTGGCCTGGTCGATGCTGATCAGCGAGGACGCGATGCGCATGGTGACCGTCCTCGTCGTGCCCGCGTCGAAGGACAGGTAGCCGAGCACGTTGTCCCGGCCCTGGCCGGTCAGCTTGCCGCCGCCGGTGACCGGGCGGTCGAAGACGGCGTAGTAGAACATCCGCGTGGCCCCGGTGGACAGGTCGCTGCGCACGTCGGAGTAGCCGGTCACCACACCGCCGGCCGGGTCCAGGGTCAGGCCGCCGCTGTTGTTCACGTTGTCGAAGATCAGCTTGGCTTCCGAGCCGGGGAAGGTGAAGCGGGCCAGCGCGGCGTGGTCGGACGGGGCGATCTCGGTCTTGAGCCCGTTGTCGAAGGTGACCGCGTACAGGTGCGGCTGCGCGACCTCCCGCTCGTGGCGGAAGGCCAGCGCGCGGGCGGTACGGGACGGGTCGGGCACCCCCTCGGCCGCCGAGGGCATGAACTGGAACGTCTGCCGGTCACCCATCCACGGGCTGGGCTCGTGACTGGCGGCGAACGCCTGGATCTCGGGCAGGTTGGCGGCGTTGCCGGCCCGGTGGTACTCGTACAGCCAGCTCGTCGAGCCGGCGTTGGTCATCGGCGTCCAGAAGTTGAACCCGTGCGGCACCGCGGTGGCCGGGAAGTTGTTCCCCCGCGAGAAACCGCCGGTGGAGTGCGTTCCCCGGGTGGTCATCACGTACTGGGCAGGGCTGCGGTCGTCGTGTGCCGGGCGGCCCTCGTACGGCTGCCGCCTCCGCTCCGAGACGATCCTGATGTCGTCCACCCACCCGCGGAACCCGGCGGGCCCTGCCGGGCTGTCGTAGGCCACCAGGATGCGGCTGATCCGCTTGCCCTTGGCGACCTCGCCGATCTGGGCGCGCTTGTAGTTCCACTGGTCGGCGTACAGGGTCTTGGACTCGCCCTGCGCGCGCGGCGCCAGCCGGACGCCGTGCTGGTCGACGGCCTTGAGGTCGCTGAGGTACGTGCCGTCGCGGAAGGCCAGGTCCACCGAGACGTACGTGCTGGGGTAGCGCAGGTCGGCCGCGGTGAACTCGGGGAAGACCACGTAGGACAGCTCCGTCGTGGCCGTGACCGGGATGTCCACCTCGAACACCTTGTTGGTGGAGTGGCCGCCGGTCTCGGCGGTGGTGCTGCCCGCGTACTGGAACGCCCGCAGGCCGGAGAAACCGGCGCGCGGCTTGGACACGAACCCGCCGTTCGGCCCCGCGCCGATCCGGCTGCGCATGTCGCTGGGCGGCGTGGGGCCGGTCCGGCCGTCCGACAGCTCCCACTCGGCCAGCTGCAGGGTCGAGCCGCCGCCGATCCGGGTGACGTTCAGCCGGTAGTGGGCGTAGGCGGTCGGGTTGGCGAAGCGGTACTCCTTGCGCTGGAAGCGCGCCGTGAACGTCTCGCCGGTCCGGGTGTCCAGGGTGGTCCAGCTCTGCCCGTCCTGGGAGCCCTGCAGCTGCCAGTCGCGCGGGTCGCGTTCGGGCGCGTCGTTGGCGGAGGTCAGCGCGTAGTGCACGACCGCGACCGGGGCGGCCAGGCCGTACTGCGCCCAGCCGGTGCCGGCGAACACCAGCCACTTGGTGTTCGCGTCATCGTCGGCCAGGTTCTCCTTCCCCTCGCCGCCGGAGGCGTTCTCGCCGCTGGCGCTGAACCGGGCGATCCGGTCCGAGATGCTGCCCTCGATGCGTCCGGGCAGGGTGCCGATGACGTTCGCGGCCTTCTTGACGCCGCGGGCGTCGGTCTCTGTCGTGTCGGCCCACGTCGGCTGCGGGTCGCCGGGCTCGAAGGAGGAGGCGAAGGCCGCGCCCTCGGCCCGGGCCAGGGCCTGCCCGTCCCGCGCCGCCCGCTGCGTCTCCGCCGCGGGCGGAGCCGGCTCGGCGGCCTGCGGGCTAGGGGGCGGGCTGTAGGAGGGGTTGGGGGTCGGAGTGCCCGAAGGGCCGGGATTGGGCACGGGCTCAGGTCCGGCCGGGCCGGTCAGCGCGGCGGCGGGTGCGGCGAGGGCGAGGGTGGTCACGGCGCATAAGACCGCCATCATAAGAGATCGTTTACGACGGGACGGGGAAGGCCAGAGGGTGCTCACAGCGGTCTCCCTGGAGGAGTGATGACAACGTTGTCAACCCCGATCTGTTAAGGAAGTTTTCAAATCGGCGGCGCCGTGTCAAGACCTCAGTGGGAGCCGACCAGGGTCTTGAGCGCGATGATGGCCAGCCCCATCGCGAGGTTGGCGGCCCCGGAGAGGGCCACGACCCGCGCGGAGGCCCGGGCCGTGACGGCCGCCGCGACGGCCCAGGCCGTCTGGCTCGCCACGGCGACGACCAGCGCCACCCAGGTCGACGCCTTGTCGGACAGGCCCAGCGACGAGGCGAAGGCGGCGCCGATGGCAGGGGGGAACGAGGCCTGCGCCACCGGCCAGTCGTGCCGGCCGGCCGTGCGGAGACGCTGCCAGGTCAGGGGCTGGGTCCTGCTGGACACCACCCAGGCGTAGACGTGGGCGAGCCAGAACACCACGCCCGTGCAGATCAACACGACCACGAGGTCGCCCGCGGACACCGGCGTCCCGTCCACCGCGCTGCCGGCCACCACCGAGGCCGCCAGCAGCGAGCCGTACACGGCCCCCGCGAACTCGGTCCGCTCCTGGCCGCCCTCGGTGTCATGCGTGTCCATGGCAGCAGTGTCGTCGGGCGCCCGCCGGGCCCGGCCGGTCGGCGTGCGGGACGATGCACAGTTTTGGGCTGTTCGGGAAGATCGCCAACCTGCCCCGCCGCGCCGCGTGAGAGGATCTGCTGGCGATATGGCCTGGTTTTCGATCGTTGGGGGGAACGATGTTCTCAATATCCCTGGGCGAGGACGGCGCGGAGCTGCGGCCGCTGGAACCGTGGTCGGCCGAGGAGTTCCTGGCCCACATGGACCGGGGGCGGGAGTTCGTCGGGCAGTTCATCTCGTTTGCGGACAGGGCCACGGACCTGGAGTCGAGCCGGTCCCTGCTCCTGAGATACGCGGAGAAGGCCGCCACCGACACCGGCCGGATCTACGGCATCTGGTTGGACGGCACGCTGGTCGGCGGGGTGCTCTTCCGCACGATGGACGTCCTGACGGGCGTCGCGGAGGTGGGCTGCTGGCTGGAGCCGTCGGCGGCGGGCAAGGGCCTGGTGTCCAGGGCCGCACGGGTGATCATCGATTGGGCCGTCGAGGAACGGGGCATCCACCGCATCGAGTGGGTGGTCGCGTCGGAGAACGCGGCCAGCATCGCCGTGGCTCGGCGGCTGGGGATGACCAAGGACGGCGTGCTGCGGGAGAGCTACCCGTACCGGGGCAAGCGGCACGACATGGAGGTCTGGTCGGTGCTCGCGCCGGAGTGGCGCGCCGCCAGGCAGCCGTCCTAGCGTGACCGGCACCCGCCCGCCGTCCGGGCGGGTGCCGGGCTCCTCAGGGACTTCCTCAGGGACTGACGTGGGCGCAGTGGCGGAACACGTCGCCGGGGTCCCAGGCCGCCTTCACCTGCTGCAGCCGGCGATACCTGCGCACACCCATCGCCCAGCGCACCCGGTCGTCGTCGGCCTGCTCCAGGTTCAGGTAGGAGCCGGTGACCCCGTGCTTCCTGATCGCCGAGGTCACCTCCTCCACCCAGGCGAGGTTGGCGGGGTCGTCGCCGGGATCCACCCAGACGCCGACGGGGTGCACCAGCCAGCGCCCGCCGTGGCGGCTGGGAAACGCGGAGTCCGGCGCCGTCCTGACCGCCTCCGGCAGCGGCGAGACGATCAGCTGAGACAGCGGGCTCGGCGCGGCGATCGCGGCGTCCTGCAGGTCGGAGATCAGACTCGGCTCCAGGCCGGGCACGAACTCCGCCGACCACCTGTTGCGCCGCCCCGGCTGCGAGCCGTCGTCCAGCATCGACTGCAGCGCCAGGTACGGCATCGGCTGGACCGCGTCGAACAGCGGCGTCACCGCCTCCAACAGCGGCCGGATCACCTCGGCCCCCGCCTCCGGGTCGCCGAGCCAGACGGGCGCGATCGCGAGGATCGGCCGTCCCACCACGTGCCCGGGCACGAACGGCGCCGGTGGCGCCGTCAGGAAGACCGCCGCGGGCGCGAAGTCGTCGTGCCCGGCCGCGTGCAGCCGGTCCAGGGCCTCCAGTACGGCGGGCGCGTCGGACACCCGGTAACCGAGCATGCCGCCGAGCACCAGCGGGCCCAGCGGGTGCAGGCGGAAGGTGAACGACGTGACCACGCCGAAGTTGCCGCCCCCGCCGCGCAGCGCCCACATCAGCTCGGGCTCGCTCTCGTCGTCGGCGACGACCACCCGGCCGTCGGCCGTGACGAGCTCGACGGCGATCAGGTTGTCGCAGCTCAGCCCGTACTTCGCGGACAGCCAGCCCTCGCCGCCCCCGAGGGTGAGCCCGGCGACGCCGGTGTGGCTGATCCGGCCGCCGGGCACGGCCAGGCCGTGCGCCTGCGTGGCCTGGTCGACCTCACCCCAGATCGCGCCCGCCTGAACGACGGCCGTCCGGGCGGCCGCGTCCACGGTGACGCCGCGCAGCGCCGACAGGTCGATCACGAGGTCGCCGCCGAGCGCGTGCCCGGCCACCCCGTGCCCGCCGCCGCGCACGCTCACCTCCAGAGCGTGCTCGCGTGCGTAGGACAGCGCGCTGACGACGTCGGCGGTGCCGCTGACCCGCACGATCGCGGCCGGCCTGCGGCTGATCATGCTGTTGTGCAGGGCCCGGGCGTCCTCGTAGCCGGCGTCCCGCGGGGTGAGGACCTCTCCTTGCACGGTGGCTCGCAGGTCCGTGATGTCGTGTGTCATGAGGCCAGCCTGAGCGGATGACCTTGCACCCCCGTTTCACGGACGTCTCACGGAATTCGCTGAGATAATTCCCCCATGCCCTCCCTCCCCGGCCTGGACGTCCTCGTGCTCGGACCGGTCACCGTCCGTGCCGGAGACGCGACGATCGTGGTGGATCGCCTCCTTGAGCGCGCGCTGCTGACCCGGCTCGCGCTCGCGGGCGGGTCTCCGGTTCCCGACGCGCGGCTGGCCGCCGACCTGTGGGGGGAGGCGGAGCTGGCCCGTCCCACCGAACGCCTGCGGGTCCTCGTCTCCCGCCTGCGCGCCGCCCTCCCCGCTCTCCCCGCCGGCCCCGGGCAGGGCGCGGGCCGGTCGCGGCAGGCCTCGCCCCTGGTCAGAATGCCTGGCGGCTACGCACTCGACGCCCACGCCGCCGACCTGGTCAAGGCCCGGGCCGCCGCCGAACGTGCGCACGCGGCGGCCAGGTCTGGCGACCACGCCGGCGCCGGGGGCTCGGCGGCGCAGGCGCTCGGGCTCTGGCGCGGCAGCGCGCTGGCGGACCTGCGGGCGATCCCCTATGCCGAGCTGGAGGGGGAGCGGCTGGAGGCGTGGCGGCTGGACCTGATGGTGCAGCGGCTCACCGCCGACCTCGCCCTCGGCGCGGCGGCCGAGGTGAGCGCGGAGCTGGAGCGGCTGGCGGACGAGCATCCGCTGCACGAACGGGTGTCCTGCCTGCTCGCGCTGGCCCTCTATCGCACCGGCAGGCAGGCCGACGCGCTCGACCGGCTGGCCAGGCTCCGCCGCAGGCTGGCCGACGCGCTCGGCGTTGACCCGGTCCCGGAGACGGCGGCGCTGGAGCTGCGGATCCTCCGCCAGGATCCGTCCTTGCAGCTCACGAACGCCGCCCCGGCGCAAGGCGTGACCGCGCCATGGGCGCATCCGCCCCCGCTCTCCGTCGCGGAGCCGTCCCTGCATTCGGCCGGGTCATCGGGGCCGCCCCCTGTCGAGTCGCCCGCCCCGGATCAGGCTCGACCCCGGGTACGCCTACCGGGCCCCGCGACGAGCTTCGTCGGCCGGGACGGCGAGCTGGCGGCGCTGGTGAGACGGCTCGCGCGGCCGGGGCTCGTCACGCTCACGGGCGGGCCGGGCAGCGGCAAGTCGCGGCTCGCCATCGAGGCGGCCAAGGCCGTGGCCCAGGCCCCGGTGCCCAGGGCGGTCACCCTGGTGGAGCTGGCGCCGTTACACCGGGAAGGGGCGGTGCGCGCGGCGGTGACGGCGGCTGTGGGGCTGGAGTCGGAGTCCGACGATCCCCTGCCGGAGCTGGCCGCGCGCCTGGACGGCGGGCTGCTGGTGCTCGACAACGCCGAGCACCTCGTGGACCAGGTGGCCGAGCTGGTCATGGGGCTGCTGGGCCGTACCGACGGGCTGGCCGTGCTGGTCACCTCGCAGCTCCCGCTGCTGGCGGCGGGGGAGGAGCTCAACCGGGTCGGACCGCTGCCCGCCCACGCGGCGGCGACGCTGTTCACCCAGCGGTGCGCTCCCGACCAGGCCGGCGCCGAACCCGCCGCCGTCGCGGCGATCTGCGCCGCCGTGGACCGGCTGCCGCTGGGGATCGAGCTGGCCGCCGGTCTGACCCGCACGCTCACCGTGGCGCAGCTGGCCGCACGGGTCGAGGACCGGTTGCGCCTGCTGGTGGGCGGCGGACGCAACGCGGGCGGCCGGCACACGAGCCTGCGCGCCGCCCTCGACTGGAGCCACGACCTGCTGGCCGAGCGGGAGCGGCTGGTGCTGCGGCGGGTGTCGGTGTTCAGCGGCGGCTTCGACCTAGAGGCCGCCGAACACGTCGTGCCGGCCGTGCCGGGCAACGCCGGCCCAGGCAGTCCCGGTGCGAGCGGCCTCGCCACGGGCGGCCCCGGCACGGGTGACCTCGGCACGGGGGGTCCCGGCACGAGAGCCCCCGGCATGGGTGACGCCGTTGGGGAGGGTGTGACCGTCGGGGACGTCGCGCCCGCGCTGGCCGAGCTGGCGGACCGGAGCCTGGTGACCGTGGAGACGTCCGGGGGCGGGCGGCGGTTCGGGCTGCTGGAGACCGTACGCGACTACGCGCGGGTGAAGCTGCTCGCCGCAGGGGAGACGGAGGGCGCGCTGGCCGCCCACCTGGGCTGGTGCGTGGCGTTCGTCCGCCGGCTCGGCGCGCCGACCGACTTCCTCGCGGCGGAGGAGGTGTCGGCCGTGTTCGCGGAGTGGCCCAACCTGCTCGACGCGCTGGAGCGCGCCCCCGGCACCGACCGGGCGGCCGACGGCCTGCGGCTCGCGCTCGAACTGCACACGCCGTGGCTGATCCGCGGCTGGTATGGCGAGGCCGAGCGGCATTTCTCGGCCCTGGCCGACGCGCCGGGCAGCACGCCGACCGAGCAGGCGACCGCGCTGAGCGACCAGGCCTTCGTCTCCACCATGGTCGGCAAGTTCGACGCCGCGGCCGAGCTGCTGACCAGGGCCGCCGAGCTGGCCGGGATCGCGTCGGACGACATGGTGACCATGAACGTCCTCTACTACCGCGGCATCGTGGAGATCGAACGCGGCCGCCTGCGCGAGGCGCTCCCGCCGCTGCTCCAGGGCCTGGAACTGGCCGAAAGCGTCTCCCACACGCAGCGGGTGTCCGCCTTCGCCGACGCGCTCGGCACGCTCCACCTCTACTCGGGCGATGCCGAGCAGGCGCTCCAGCGCTACGTCACCGCCAACGCCTTCGACCTGGAGACCGGCGACGAGCACGGGCTGGCGCGCGGTCTCAGCAACCAGGCGCAGGCGCTGCTGGGCATGGGCCACCTCAAGGAGGCGCTGGCGTGCGCCACCGAGTCCGACCACTACGCCGCGCGGCTGGACGACCGCCAGATCCTCCCGCTCAACGAGCTGATCAGGGGCGCCGTCGCCATGGCCGAGGGGGAGCTGGCCCGGGCGGAAACCCATATGCGCACGGCCGTCGGCTACGCGGTCACCGACGGCTCCGGGGCGAGCATGGCGCACATCGACCTGGCCGACGTGCTCATCCGGCGCGAGGAGCTCGGCGAGGCGGCGGCGCTGCTGGACGAGGTCTACGCCGAGTCGGCCGAGCACAGCACGCCCTGGCTCGCGGCCCGGGCCGTGTCGGCGGCGCTGGCGTTCGCGGGCCGGGACCGGCGGCGGGCCGGGGAGCTGGCGGAGGCGACGGCCGCCGCCTACACCGCCTCGGGCTTCGGCTGGCCCCGCTACGCCGCCCGCCTGGAGGAGGTCAGAGCCGCGCTCGCCACCGGATGACCGGCCCGCGAAACACCGGACTCAGCTCGCCGCCACCTCGGCCGCAATCTTGAAGGCTCAGCTCGCCGCGACCTCGGTTCGGGACGCGTGAGGGGTCAGCTCGCGACCTCGGTTCGGGACCGTGAGGGCAGCTCGCCACCTCGGCCGGGACGCGTGAGGGGTCAGCTCGCCACTTCGGCCGGGAGCGCCTGGTCGTAGCCGCCGACCTGGACCTTCACCGACGGGACGTTCGTGCTCGGCGCCGGGAAGAGCCCCCACAGCGTCACCTCGGCGCCCGCCGGCACCGTGTCGAGCTTGCCCGGCGCGAAGGAGGCGCTCATTGTGCCGACGAAGTCGAAGTACGTGGGCTCGGCGAATCCGCACAGCTCCTGCCGGCCGTCCTGAGCCGCGATCGACAGCTGGCCCGAGGTGAGCTCCTTCGGCGTGAAGTGGTTCTCGTACTCCAGGGACGCGGCCTCCGACCCGGGGTTGGTGACCTTGACGCTCGCCAGGAGGTAGCCCGACAGCCGCCGTACGCTCTCCACCCGCACCTGGAGCCCCGCGTCGGTCAGGTCGGTGCCCGTCTCCGGGGCCCGCACGGTGGTGTCGCTGTCGATCTGCACCTCGACCCGCCGGTTCTGCGCCCGCCCGTCCGGGTCGTCGCTGCCGTCGGGCTTGGTGTTGGGTGCCACGGGCTCGCCCTCGCCGTGCCCCTTCGCCCGGTACGCGAAGCCGTCGCCGAGCGAAGGACGCAGCACCTGGCTGACGGCCGCGGCGCGTTCCTGCGACAGCGTCTGGTTGTCGGAGGTGCCCCCGATCGCGTCGGTGTGTCCGTCCACGGTGACCGATCCCGACGAGGCGGAGACCCGGCCGCGCAGCGCCTCGATGGCGGACTTGGCCGACGGCGACAGCTTGGAGCTGCCGAACTCGAACAGCACGTCGCTGGGCAGCCGGAAGGCCTCACGCGTGCCGCCCGTCGTCTTGCAGACCAGCGGACCGACCTGGAGCTTGTTGTGCGGGCCGCGCAGGGCGGGATCGTCGGCCGGTTCGGCGTCCGTGATCGGCACGGTCACCGGGAGCAGGCCGTTGAGCACGACGAGCATCTCGGTGGCCTCCTTGGGCGGTGCCGCGAAGACCGCCGTCACCGGGGCCGACCGGTCCGGCTCGATGTCGACGTCCGCGCTGATCCGCCCGTCCGGGCCCGAGCTGCCGATCAGGCCGTAGGCGGTGCCGCGGGGCAGGTCCACCAGCGTGATCAGCTGCTCGCGGCTGTCGAGGCCGAGCGTGCCGAGCGAGATCTCGTCGTCCGTGCCGTTGTAGAGCTCGAACTGCAGCGCCAGCTCGTTCTCGCCGGACCTGACCAGGCGCAGGTTCCGGCCCTCGACCGGCAGGGCGGACGAGGTGGGCCCGGCGACCACGCCCTCCGAGGACGACTCCGGCCGCGCGGGAGAGTCCTCCGGAGAGGGTGTCTCCTCCGGCGGGTCCTCGGGCCGGTCCTGCGCCGGGGCGTCGGGAGCCTTCACCGAGGCCGCGGGCTGAGCCGGCCGTCCCAGCGCACCGCAGGCGGAAAGGGCGAGCACGAGCGCCGCCCCGCAGGCCGCGCTCCTGGTCATGTCAGTCATTGGCATGCGGACCAGCCTGGGAGCACGGCGTTCCACGGACATTTCACCGGAGTCTCACCGCGCCGCCCCGGCCCCGAACGCGCGGGTCAGCGCACTCTCACGGCTCCAGGCCGAACAGTGCCCAGGACTCGCCCGCGGCCAGGCCGGCCAGTTCACGGCCGCACTCCCGGAGCAGCTGCGGGCCCGAGGTGATGTGCGCGGCGCCGGCGTGGACGTCCCTGAACAGCCGCTGGATCAGCCCGTCGCGCAGCGCCGAGGTGCCGCCCGACGCGTAGACGAAGTGGGAGACCTCGGTGATCGTCGACGTGATGTGGTTGAGCGCGAGCCGCACCATCGTCTCCTGCCGTACGTCGAGCGTCCGGCCCGAGTCGAGGGTGCGTTCCACGTCGTCCCACGTCTCGCGCACCAGGGCCGCCGCGGCGCGGAACTTCGCCTCGGCACGGGCGAAGTCGGTGTGGAAGGCGTCGCTGCCGGCGATCTGCCCGGTCCGCCCGGCCCGTGCCACGGCGTAGCGGCTCAGCTCGTCCAGCAGCCGGCGGCCGACGCCGAGCGCCCAGGCGGAGTGACAGATCAGCGCCTGGTCGACCAGGCCGAGCCGGTAGATGGCGCCGCCGCGCAGGGGTTCGTTCGTGGCGAAGACGTGCGACTGCGACTCCGGCACGAAGACGTCGTCCATGGAGTAGTCGATGCTGCCGGTCGCGCGCAGGCCGAGGACGTCCCAGTTGCCGAGCGGCTTGACGTCCTCGATCGGTGTTATGAAGATCCGGACCTCGTCGGTGCCCTCGATGGCGCCCAGGCTGTGGACGTACTGGGAGTGCAGCATGGCGGAGGCGAAGCTCCACTGCCCGCTGAGGCGGAAGCCTCCGTCCTCGGGGACGGCGATGCCCGGCCGGGTGCCCTGGCCCGCGAAGAGCGGCATCCTGGGGCCCTTGAAGATGCGTTCGACGGCCTCGTCGCCCAGGTAGGCGCCGGCCGTGCCGTTCTCCAGGCAGGTGGCCATGACCACCCAGCCCGTCGAGGGGTCGGCGTAGGAGAGCTCTCCGAGGACGGCCATCAGCTCCCTGGGCGACAGCTCGGCGCCGCCGAGCGGCACTGGCACCCATATCCCGAAAAGTCCTGCCTCGTGTAGGGCGTCCACGACGGAGGTGGAGAGTCTGCCCTGCTCCTCGGCCTGGTCCGCGTCGCGCTCGATCAACGGGCGCAGCGCGCGGGCTCGCTCCAGCAGGGTGTTGCCCGCGGTGTGCAGTCGCGGCGTGTCGCTCATGTCCAGGTGCTCCTGTTCGCGATCGTCGGCGCTCTTACTCCGTCAGATCACGTATGCGGCACATTGTCCAGAGTCGCCGCGCAACCTCATGGGCCGGCCGCCCGGCTCGATCCGCGGACGGTCAGCTCGGTGGCGAGCTCGATGTGGCGGGACTCGATCTTCTCGCCGACGGCCAGGCGCAGGGCCGTGCGCAGGGCGATCCCGCCCATCTCGCGCAGCGGCCGGCGTACGGTGGTCAGTTGCGGCGAGGTCATGACCGCGACCTCGGTGTCGTCGAAGCGACCACGCTGAGGTCCTCCGGGACGCGCAGGCCCCGCGCCCTGGCGGCCTGCATGGCGCCGAGGGCACTCCCGTCGCCGGCGGCGAGGATGGCCGTCGGCGGGAGCCGCAGGTCGAGCAGTGCGGGCTCCCCTTCGGGATAGCGGAAGCCCGACGTACGGACGTATTCGGCGGGCACGGGCACGTCCGCGGCTTCCATCGCGGCGCGGTAGCCGTGCATGCGTGCCTGGTTGCAGGCCGCGTCGGCGATGCCGCCGAGGTGGCCGGGGCCGGCTCGCTGCCGATCGTGATCACCGCTCGCCGCCCCGCGTCGACCAGGCCGCGGACCCAGGACTAGGAGGGCCGGTCGTTCGGCGGCGGCGTGAACTGGCCGTAGCGGACGGCGCGGGTCTGCTCACCCGAGTGCGGCTGGGCCTGGCCGTGCGGGGGCGCGGGGTACCCGTACGGGCCCGGTCCGTACTGGGGGTTGCCGTGGTCTGGAGCCGACCCGTACGGGGAGTTGCCGTGGTCAGGGGCCGACCCGTACTGGGGGTTGGCGTGGTCAGGGGCCGACCCGTACTGGGGATTGGCGTGGTCAGGGGCCGACCCGTACGGTGCGGCGCCGTAGCCGCGGGCGTTGTACGCGACGGGGCCGTACCCGTCGGCGCCCTGCCCGTAAGCCGCTTGCCCGTAAGCCGCTTGCCCGTACGCCGCCTGCCCGTATGCACTCTGGCCATATGCACCCTGCCCGTACGCCTCCTGCGCCGGAGGCTGCATCTGGCCTGCGGGGAGCTGCCGCCACGACGGAGGCTGCACCGCGCCGGGCGGGGGCTGGACGAAGGACGGCTCGGAGTGGCGGCGCCGGCGCCCGCGGCCGCGGAGGACCTTGGCCAGGACCGCGACGATCACCGCCGCGACCAGCACGCCGGCCCCGATCAGCACCCACAGCAGGATCGGCTTGGGCGACTCGTCCTTGCCCGCGGAGATCGCCTGCTGCGCGTCGCTGATGTACTTGGCCACGTACGGGTGGTTCGGGAACAGCGCCTGGACCTCGCGGAACTTCGGCAGCGAGTCCGAGTAGTACTGCCGGAAGAAGTCGTTGAGCGCCTCGTTGTAGCGGGTCGTCGTGGTGGTCTGGGCGGGCTTGATGTTCTTCTCGCCGAGCTTCTCCTTGATGATGCCCACCGGCAGGACGAAGCTCTCGCTCTCGGACGCCTCGCCGTTCTCGCTCACCGTGCCGGCGATCAGCATGCCGATGACCTTGCCGTCCTTGCTGAACACCGGGCCGCCGGAGTTGCCGTGGTAGGAGGGCGCCTGGGTCTGGATGTACGGCACGCCGGTCTGGGTGGTGCGCTTGGCGTTGTACGGGCCCTCGGTCAGCGCCGGCTCCAGCTTGGACTCCAGGCTGAAGAACGGCGTATTGGTGACCAGGCCGGGGAACCCGCTGATGTAGAGCGTGTCACCGGTACGCACGTCGGAGTCGTCGCCGAGCGGCACGGTCGGCAGGTTCTGCTGGCCGTTGACCTTGAGCAGCGCGAAGTCCTTGCCCGGGTAGCTCTCGCCCACCGACACCAGTTCGGCCGGGACCGGCTTGGCCGTCTTGTCCACGCCGCCGCCGGGCAGGCTCTGGATCACCGACAGGCTCTGCTTCAGGTTGCGGAGCTGCATGTGGTTGGTGTTGAACGTGACGTAGATCTGCTGCGCGAGCTTGACGATCTCCTCGTCGGCCTCCAGGCCCCGCAGCCCGCTGATGATCTCCTTGGCGTCCTGCTGGTTGAACTTCGCCAGTGCCTGCCGCGCGAACAGCTGGCTCAGCTCGGTCTCGCCGACCTGGACGCAGTGCGCCCCGGTGACCATGTACCCGTCGGGGGTGACCCACCAGCCGGTGCACAGGCCGCCGACCTCGGCTTCGACCGTGCGCTCCGGGGTGGTCGAGGCGAGGTAGGTGTCCACGTCGGCCGCGATCTGCTGGAACAGCCACTTGGCGATGCTGCGCTCGTCCGAGGAGATCTTGCCGGACGCCACGGTGGCGGTGGCCTGCTCCACGAGCCGGTTGAACGCGGCCTGGTTGATCGTGCTGGTCGGCACGGCGACCGTGCCGGTGTAGGTGAAGCTCGTCAGCTGGACCGCGGGCTGGGTACGCGCGGCCAGCCAGGTGCCGACGGGCACGTCGGGCCGCTCATCGGGCGTGTCGGCCGCCGCCGGTAACGCGGGCAGCGCGACCGCCATGGCGACCGCCGCACCTGCGGCGATCTTCATCAATCTTGTCCTGAAATTTCCGCTCACATCCGGAAATGGTGAGGTCCGGCTCTTGTGCGTGGCTTGGAGCCGACTTGGGGGGGTGTGGCGCAGCCCTCGCGGGCCGGTTTGCGCAGTCTTCTCGGGCCGGTTTGCTCGGTCCGCGCGGACTGGGATGCTCGGTCCTCGCGGACCGGATGCTCAGTCCGCGCGGGCCGCATGCTCAGTCCTCTCGGGCCGGGATGCGCAGGACGAAGCGGGCGCCGCGCTCGGAGTCCTCGATCGTGAGCGTGCCGCTGTGGGCCTGCGCGATCTCGCGGGCGATGGGCAGGCCGAGCCCGGTCCCGCCGGCGTCGCGGTTGCGCGCGGCGTCCAGGCGGGTGAAGCGCTGGAAGACCGTCTCGCGCTTCCCGGGCTCGATGCCGGCGCCGTCGTCGAGCACCTCCAGCACGGCCTGCCGGCCCTGCCGCCGTACGGTGACGAGGATCTGGGACTCGGCGTGCCGCTCGGCGTTGTCCAGCAGGTTCGTCAGGAGGCGGGCCAGCTGCAGCCGGTCGCCCGTGACGGCCACACCCGGCTGCAGCGTGGTGATGACGTTCTTCGAACGCGGCCTGTCGGTCTCGGCGGCGACCAGCTCGCCCAGGTCCACCGGCTCCCGGGAACTCGGCGCGCCCGCGTCCAGCTTGGTCAGCGTGAGAAGGTCGGTGACGATGGCCTGGAGCCGGTCCAGGCTGGCCAGCAGAGCCTCGCCCGTCGCACGCCAGTCGGCGTCCTCGGGGTTGAGCAGCGCGTCCTCGACCTGGGTGCGCATCGCCGTGATCGGGCTGCGCAGGTCGTGCGAGGCATCCCCGGCGAACCTGCGCTGCTGCTCCACCGCCTCCTGCTGCTTCTTCATCGCGGCTTCCAGCCGCTCCAGCATCTGGTTGCCGGTCCAGGCGAGCGTCCTGATCTCGTCGTCCACGTTCTTCGGTACGGGGAGCCGCATCCCGCCTCCGCCCGCGGTGATCTCGGCCAGCCTCTTCGTGATGTTGTGGACGGGTGCGAGCGTCCGGGCCACCACCCGCGACACCCCGAACCAGGTCAGGAGGAGCAGCAGGGCCGCCACGCAGATCTGGAAGAGGACCACTTTCAGGCTGACGTACCAGGGCACGGCCGGGGCGTAGGCATAGATGACCCATGCGCCGTCCGGCTGGTACGCGTGCATGGCGACCACCAGCTCGCACCGTCCGGGAAACGCGCGCAGGTCGCAGAACTCGGCGACGTCGTTGGCCGTGTTGCGGTGGGGGATCACCGTGGTGAGCCGGGGCAGGCCGGTCAGGTTCGGCGTCGAGGAGACCACGCGGCCCGCCGAGTCGATCACCTGGATGCCGTCGAGCCCGTCGGTGGTCACCCTCGGGGGCAACTCGTTCCGTTTGACCATGAGCAGCACGCGCAGGGCCCGGCTGGCCACGTCGTACGCCCGGATGTCGGCGGCCTCGTTCCGGATGGCGTACAGCACGAACGCGCTGACGACGACGTTCAGCAGCAACATGGCCAAGCTGGCGAGCAGCGCCAACCGCATCCGCAGCGACCGGCCCAGCCGTCTGATCACTCCACACCCCGGTAGTCAGAAGACCACATGGAGTGCGTTCGCCCCTAATTCAGGGAGATTCCCCCGCAAATCCGATAAGAGGGCACTTGGCCGGTGTATGGGCGGCTACGTTAGGCGTCCGGGGGTGATCACGAAGTCGTGCGTAGGACGATCGCGGGCCTGTGCCTGGTGCTGCTCCTGGCCTTCTGCAGCTGGTCCAATCGGGTCTCACCGGGCCGGTTCGAGGCACGTGCCCGGGAGGTGGTGGCGCGCTGGGACGGCTCGGCCGGCGACCGCGCCTGGCGTTCGGGTTTCGTCCTGCTCGGAGGCCTCCAGGATCGAGGCGGCTGGACCGACCCTCCCTTCTGGGTCACCCTAAGTACGGACAACAGCGTGTGGAAGCTCGCGGCCGAGTTACCCGCGGGCCCCTTGGCCGACGCGCCCGTGCGGTGGCCGGACGGCTCGGTCTCGGAGGTCCCGCTCGTCACTGCGATCGAGGCGTACGCGGAGTTCACCAGGCCCGCCGACTTCATCGAGGAGGAGTGCCCGGCCAAGGGCTGCCGCCCGCTCCGGGTGACCGGCGCCGAGCTGGGCGAGACGACGCTGGAGACCAGCCGCGGCACGATCCGGGTGCCGGCGTGGCAGTTCACCGTCAAGGGGGTCGAGTCGAAGTTCGTGTACGTGGCGGTCGCCCCCTCGGCCATCACTCCCCGGCCGCAGGCCGCGGAGGGGGGATCCGAAGAGGTGAAAGGGTTCGACCTCGTCGCGGGCAAGCCGCACGACCTGCTCCTGGAGTACGGCTACGGCTCCTGTGACCGCGTTCACGGGGCGCGGGCGTACGAGACCGGCAAGCTCGTGGTGGTGGACGTGGACGAGGAGGGCTCCGGCGGGATCTGCGACTTGGCGCTCCACATGGCCACGACCACCGTCACGCTGACGCGTCCGCTCGGCGACCGCCTCGTGCTCGACTCGGGCACGGGACTGCCCGTCGTGCGCGGGGTTACGCCGCTGTACGGCCGCGGGTAGCAGGGGCGCGATGGCGCTGGTGCGTGGCATCCTCGATGGCCTCACCGACGCCGGGCTCGAACGGGCCTGCACCCGCGCACCCGCGCCCGGCTACCCGGAGGAGCCGCGCACGGTCGGCGGTTGCCTGCGGGTGGTGATGGAGGAGGAGTGCGAGCACCGCCGCTACACGCTGCCCGACCTCGCGGCCCTCGAAGCCCGCTGACCACGATCACCGCGATCACACGCCGACCACGCCGACCACACGGACCACGATCACCAGGCCTACCGGAGCCACGCCGACCGGCACCGCGTCATCCGGTGGTGCGGAACGGGTCGTCGGCCGGTAGCCAGGCCGTGTCGGCGGCCAGGCCGAGCCCGCCGACGTCCCCGGTCAGCGCCTCGACGGCGGCCCGTACGGCCTTGCGGGTCTCGTCGCGCCGGCACACCAGGGCCCAGGTCCAGTACGGCGCCGGATCGACCACCGGGCGCTGGACGAGGTCCGGCGGCACCGGTGCGGTCTGGCCCTTCGGCGAGTTGACGACGGGCCGGCGGAGCCGCCGTACGTGGTCGAAGAAGGCGGGCCCGGTGATGCCGCCGTCGTCGATGCGCACGACGCGGGCACCGGTGTCGCGGGCGAACTCCTCGGCATAGCGGTTCCACGAGTCCCAGGTGGCGGTGTCGGAGTCCACCAGCACCGACGTGTCCTTGGCCGGGACCGCGGACGTGCCGGTGCCCGTGGAGATCGAGAAGAGCCGGTCGGCGCCGATCAGCCGGGCCTCCAGGGCATGGGCGGCCAGGTCGTCGGCCCGCACCCAGCAGATGGCCAGGTCGATGCTGCCGTCGGCGACGCGTCCCGCCTGGGTGTGCGACGGCATGACCCACGCGTCGACGTGCAGCTGAGCGACGCCGGACACGCGGGCGGTCAGGTCGGGCGGGCGCCAGCTCACGTAGCCGAGCCGGACCGGCTCGGTGGCGGCCATGCCGGCCGCGGAGCGGCGCAGCTCGTCGGCCTGGTCGAGCAGCGCCCTGACCTGGGGGAGCAGCGCCTGCCCCGAGGGGGTGAGCGCGACCGAACGGCGGTCCCGGTCGAACAGGCGTACGCCCAGGTCCCGCTCCAGGGCCTTGATCTGCTGGGAGAGCGACGGGCCGGCGATGCGCAGCCGGACCGCGGCACGGCCGAAGTGCAGCTCCTCGGCCACCGCGACGAAATATCGCAGCTGGCGTAGCTCCATCCGCCCAGGGTAGTGCGCTGGGAGGCACAGCCTCACAACAGAGAGTGAACCGGTCGTGGCGGGATCGCGCCCGGCTGACGCAAGCTCGAACCATGACCGCGCGGTGCCGGTCCGCCCCGTTCGCCGGCCGGCCGCGCTGATCGAGGCCCGGGACGTATGGCCTCGATCCTTTTGAGAAGAGAAACCCATGAGCACGCACAAAGTCGCGGTGATCACCGGCGCGTCCCAGGGTATCGGCTCGGGGCTGGTGGCCGCCTACCGCAAGCTCGGCTACGCGGTCGTCGCGAACTCCCGATCGATCGAGCCCTCCGACGACCCGCTGGTGCGGACCATCGCCGGTGACATCGCCGCCCCGTCCGTCGGCGGGCGCGTCATCGAGCAGGCGCTGGAGGCGTACGGCCGGGTCGACACGCTGATCAACAACGCCGGTGTCTTCGTGTCCAAGCCGTTCACCGACTACACCGACGAGGACTACGAGCTGGTGACGAGGGTCAACCTGCGCGGGTTCTTCGAGATCTCCCAGCGGGCCGTCGACGTCATGCTCGCCCAGGGCGGCGGGCACCTGGTCAACATCACGACCAGCCTGGCCGACCAGGCGGACAGCCGCGTGCCGTCCGCGCTGGCGGCGCTGACCAAGGGCGGCCTCAACTCGGTCACCAAGTCGCTGGCCATCGAGTACGCCTCCCGGGGCATCCGGGTCAACGCGGTCGCGCCCGGTGTCATCCGTACGCCGATGCACCCGGCCGAGACCTACGACCTCCTCGCCGGTCTGCACCCCGTGGGCCGGATGGGCGAGATAAGCGACATCGTCGACGCGATCGTCTACCTCGAGACGGCCCCGTTCGTCACCGGCGAGATCCTGCACGTCGACGGCGGCCAGAACGCCGGCCACTGAGTCCCCCGCCACCGGGCGCGTCCGCTCCCGCCGGCCGAACGAAAGGCGAAGTTTGACCTCCGTACGAGAGCACGGCACGGACGGCGGCGAGGCGACCCGGGTGGATCGGCCCTGGCGGATCGTCGGGCAGGGCGCGGCGGCGCTCGCGGCGGGCATGGGTGTCGGCCGGTTCGCCTACACCCCGATCCTGCCGATGATGCACGCGCAGGCCGGGCTGTCCCCGCGGCTGGGGGCGGAGCTGGCCACCGCCAACTACGTCGGGTATCTCCTCGGTGCGGTCGCCGCGATCGTCGCGCCTCGGATCTTCGCCTCCCGGCGGGCGCTGCGCCCGTCCCTGGCGATCCTGGTCGTCACGCTGGCCCTGATGCCGGTCACGCATGTCGGCGCGCTCTGGTCGTCGCTCCGGCTGGTCGCCGGGATCGCGAGCGCGCTGATCTTCGTCATCGCCGCCGACGCCATGCTCACCGGTCTCCGCGGCCACGCGCATCACCTCGTCGGCTGGGCCTTCGGCGGCATCGGCGCGGGGATCGCCCTGTCGGGCGTCGCCGTGCTGGTCCTGCGTACCACCGGCACCTGGCAGCAGGCCTGGTGGACGGCGGCCGCGCTGACCGCCGTGCTCGCGGTCCCGGCCTGGGGCCTGCGCACCGACCCGGCATCCCCGGAGGCACCCCCGCCCGCATCGCAGCCCACGCCGCCACCCGCGTCGCAGCCCGCGTCGCCCGCCCCGTCCAGCGCCCGAGCCGGGTCCGGAGCCGGGTCCGGGCTGCGCTGGTTCGGGGCGCTGCTGGCCGGCTACACCCTCGAAGGGACCGGTTACATCATCGCCGGCACGTTCCTGGTCGCCGCGATCGACCAGACCGCGCCCGGCCGGGCCGGCAGCGGCGCCTGGATCCTGGTCGGGCTCGCCGCGCTGCCCTCAACGGCCCTGTGGGCATGGCTCAGCCACATCTGGTCCCGCCCGGCGCTGGTCCTCGCCGCGCTCGTCGTGCAGGCCGTCGGCATCGCGCTGCCCGCCCTGGCCGGTGGGATCGTCCCCGCCCTGGTCTCGGCCGTCCTGTTCGGCGCCACGTTCCTCGGCGTCGCCACCCTCACCCTGGCCATCGGCTCACACCTGCGGATCCCGCGCGCCGTCGCCATCCTCACCACCGGCTACAGCATCGGACAGATCCTCGGCCCCCTGGTCGTGACCCCGCTCCTGCACCGGGGCTACCACCCGGCGCTGCTCGTCGGCGCCGCCCTCGTCGCGCTGGCCGCCGCCGCGACCGGCGTGCTGCGCCACCGCTTCCCCCATCACCTCGGCCCGCTGCCCCGCCGCGTCCTCGCCGTCCGTCACCAGGGAAGCCCGTGAGGGCCAGGGGACGTGGGTGAGCTTGTCGGGGTTGCTGACGGTGTAGACGTCCTGGATCCGGGAGCCGTCGGGGGTCATGTCCACGACCATGACGGCGTACGGGGCGTTCTTCACGAACAGCACCGCGCAGGGATCGCCGTTGACCTGGCGGTACTGGATGTCCAGCCCGTCGAGGGGCTGGGCGGCGCGGGAGACGAGCACGCGGGAGACGTTGTCGCGGCCGCGGATGGGGCGCGGGCCGCCGGCGTTCGACTTGCCGCCGCCGTCGGCCCACAGCGTCACGTCCGGCGCCAGGAGCTCCATCAGCCCTTCCAGGTCGCCGCCGAAGGCCGCGGCCACGAACCGCTCGGTCACCTGCCGCTGGAGGCCCGGGGCGACCTGGGTACGGGGGCGGCGGGCCTGGACGTGCTCGCGGGCGCGGTGGGCGAGCTGCCGCACCGCGGCGGGGTTGCGGCCGATCATGGCGGCGATCTCGGTGTGGGCGTAGGCGAAGACCTCGTGCAGGATGAACACCGCCCGCTCAAGCGGCGTGAGCGTCTCCAGCACCACCAGCAGCGCGAGCGAGAGCGTGTCGGTCCGTACGGCGTGGTCGGCGGCGTCGGGGGAGGTGACGAGGGGTTCGGGCAGCCAGGGCCCGACGTAGGTCTCGCGGCGCCGGTGCAGCGCGCTCTGGTGGGCGAGCGCCTGGTTCACCGCGACGCGTACGAGGTAGGCGCGCGGATGGTCGATCTCGTCCGGATCCTTGGACGACCACGCCAGCCAGGTCTCCTGCAGCACGTCCTCGGCGTCGGTGACGCTGCCCAGCATGTTGTAGACGATGGAGAACAGCAGTTCGCGATGGGCGGCGAACACCTGGGTGACATCGGACATGACGGGCCCCCTATGCGTGTGACTGCTGCTCTTAGAGCCCCTGAGAGGGCCGTCGTGTGACATCCCAATGTTCCGATACTCGCCCATTGAGACCTATTTGTGACGGATGACCAGAATCACGCAACCGTTTATCGTCCCTTCAGCCCCTCTATGCACAACGTTCACTCTTGCGCTCCAATGTGTCCGCCCGGGAGCATGCCGCTTTATGGGCTCCTTATGCACATAAGAAGGGACTGCCGATGGCAGCACGAAAGTCACTGGGCGGTTTAGGGGGCCGGGCGCGTCTCGCCCTGGCCGCCTCGATCGCGACGCTGCTGGTGAGCAGCTTCGTCACGGCCGCGTACGCCGACCCGGGGGCGGCGGAACAGGACAAGGGCCGGCCCAGCCCCACGCCGACGACCACCGCCGTCCCGAGCCCTCCGACGCTCACCCCCGCCGACGGTTCGTACCTGGAGGGGACGGCCAAGGTCGCGGCGGTCCCGACCGCGGCCGGTGACAGCGTCACGAAGCTCGCGGTCGACGACACCGCGCTCAACGCCACCCGTACGGTGGGCGTCTCCAAGCTCCGCTTCGACGTGGGCTCGAACTCGACGGAGGCGCAGTACCACAGCTACGTGCTCGTCAACGGCGAGTACCGCAGCGAAATCGGCAACTTCGTCAACGAGCGCGCGAGCATCGACATCCCGAACGAGCGCCTCGTCAAGGGAGAGAACACCGTCGAGATCGTCGTAGGCGCGATCCCGTCCTCGTGCGGCACGAACTACGACGACTTCGTGCTGTCCGACGTGGGCCTCGAACTCCTCGGCGAGGTCGCGGACGGCGAGGACAACCCGTACACGCTCTCCTTCGGCGACGGCAGCTGCGGCACCAACACCACGCTGCTCAAGCGCGCCACGCTCAAGTTCTTCGTCCAGGGTGACCCGCAGGGCACCACGGGCCTCGCCGCGGACCTGGACACCGCGACGCTGTCCAACGGCGAGCACACCATCACCGCCACCACCGCGGCCGGCGTGACCGTCAAGAACACCGTGACCGTGAACAACGCCCCGGCCGGGGCGCCGCGCCTGCTGCCGACGGACGGCACGCTCGTGGCGGGCACCAAGCCGGTCTTCGCGAACGTCCCGGCGAACAGCTCGGGCAGCGTCAAGTCCCTCACCGTGGACGGCGAGAAGCCCGTCACGAAGCCCACCCTGGGCAACGGCGCGGCGATGCTCAGCTTCGACGTGGGCGCGGACGGGATCGAGGACAAGTACGACAACTTCCTCCTCGTCAACGGCAAGCGCATCGACCTGGGCGGCACCTGGGCGAGCCGGCGCGTGACCATCGCGGTGCCGGCCAAGTTCCTGGTGCCCGGCGACAACACGATCAAGGTCGTCACCGGCGACGCCAAGGAGACCTGCGGCAACAACCGCGACGACTTCACGATCACGAACCTCGAGCTCACCCTCGACGGCGCCACCGTGACCGGCCAGGACCTCAAGCCGTCGTACGAGATGGGCGACGGCACCTGCGGCAGCAGCCCGACCCTCCTGCGCGAGGCCGAGCTGCGCTACAAGATCGACGCTCCGGCGGTGCCGGTCATCGAGACGCTCGGCTCGGGCCAGGCGACCTTCAGCTTCAACGTCGGCAGCAACTCGATCGAGGCCCGCTACCAGAACTTCCTGCTCGTCAACGGCCAGAAGATCGTGCTCGACGGCGACTTCGTGAGCAAGCGCGTCGACTTCACGATCCCGAACGAGTTCCTGGTGCCCGGCTGGAACACGATCGACTTCGTGGCCGGCACCTTCCCGACCTCGTGCGGTAACAACCGCGACGACTTCGCGATCTCGAACATCGCGCTCACCCCGGCGCAGGGCACGGCGACCGGGCAGCTGCTGAAGACCTCGTACAGCATGGGCGACGGCAACTGCGGCGACAACGTGAACCCGCTGACCGAGATCGACCTCGAGTTCCTGGTGGACGCCCCGGCCCGCGGCCTGCGCGCGGACCTCGACACCACCGCCATCAAGGACGGCAAGCACAAGCTCGCCGCCGAGTCGGCCACCGGCGAGGTCGCCACCCGCACCCTGATCACCGACAACTCGGCGCCGAAGGTCGCCAAGAGCGTCCCGGCCGAGGGTGAGAAGATCACCGCCTCGGTCGTCCTGGACGTCAAGCTGGAGGACGCCTCCGGCGTCGTGTCCGGACCGGACGTCAAGCTCGACGGCCAGCCGATCGAGCTGGGCGCCCAGGTGGGCCCGGGGCTGCGCGCCGGCAAGCACACCCTGGCCGTGACCGGCGCCGACGGGCTCGGCAACACCACGACCCGCGAGGTCGTGTTCGAGTCCGCGGGCATCCCGGACGCGCCGGCCGAGCTGAGCCCGGCGCGGGGGGCCACCGACGTGTCGGACCCCGTCACGCTCTCGGCGAAGGTGGCCGAGCCCGACGGCGGCCAGGTGACGGCCACGTTCAACGAGGCGAAGATCCTCACCCCGGAGCAGGCCTACCAGGGCACGGTCCAGTCTCTCCCGACGACCCTGCGGGTGCCGGGCGAGAAGCGCGTCAAGACCGACGGGCTCGAGCCCGCCGACGGCAAGACGCTGGACGCGCCCTCCGGGCAGGACCTCGTCTACCAGCGGTACGACGTCGAGGTGCAGGGTCACGTGGACTCCCCGGTCCTGCGCTGGGAAGGCGCCATCGACCCCGAGCGCCTGGCGGGGCTGCGGGCGTGGAACACCAAGTCCAAGGCGTGGGACCTGCTGACGAGCGCCCGCGGCGCCGCCGAGGGCAAGACCGTGCTCACGGCCGTCGTCGACGACGACTACATCGACAGGCAGCAGGTCCACGTCATGGTGACGGGTGAGGACCCGTTCGCCGACGACATAGACCCGGGCGACCCGAACGGCTTCGCCGACCCCTCCTCGTACGACTTCTCGATCGTCCACTACACCGACACCCAGTACATCTCCGAGGGTGCGGTGGAGCAGGAGACCCCCGAGGAGCGCGCGGTGTGGGAGTCGGCCTACGCCGGCGTCGTCAACTGGATCAAGGACAACAAGGACCAGCGCAAGATCTCGTACGTCGCGCACACCGGCGACATCATCGAGAACAACATCCGCAAGCCCGCCGACGAGGCCACGCAGCAGCAGGTCGTCGGCGAGATGGAGGTGTCCTCGAAGCAGCAGAAGGTGCTGGACGACGCGGGCATCCCGAACGGCGTGATCGCCGGCAACCACGACAACCAGTCCGGCACCGAGAACGGGCCGGAGGCGATCTACAACAAGTACTACGGTCCCGGCCGGTACCAGGGCGCGTCGCAGGGCTGGCAGCACGCCAAGTACGGCGGGCCGTGGAAGGAAGGCGACAACCAGAACCACTACGACCTGTTCTCCGCGGGCGGGCTCGACTTCGTCGTGGTCGGCCTGTCGTACGGCGTGACGAGGGAGGAGGCCGAGTGGGCCGACTCCGTCTTCAAGAAGTTCCCCAACCGCAACGGCATCCTGCTCTCGCACGACTACCTCGTGCCGAGCACCAACCCGGACGGCCGGGGCGCCGGCTTCTCGGCTCCCGACGGCTCGATGCTGTACAAGACGGTGGTCGAGAAGAACGCCAACGTCTTCCTCATCCTCGCCGGTCACGAGCACGGCGTGGGCACCAACGTGAAGCCGAAGGTGGGCCAGGTCGGCAACGGCGTCGTCGAGCTCCTGGCGGACTACCAGTTCTACACGGTGTCGGCCGACCGTCTCGGGCTGACCGCGATCGGCGGCTACAACCCGCAGGACCAGCTCCAGTTCGGCGCCAGCTTCTTCCGCATGCTGCAGTTCAACGTCAAGCGGGCGGAGCTGAGCGTGGACACCTTCTCCCCGCTGCTCAACGAGTTCGGCGCCAACGAGTACGACCCGCTGCGCCGCTACAACGGGCTCGAGGACAACATGGTGCTGCCGGTCGACCTCACCTCCCGTACGACGACGTTCCAGACCGATTCGCTGGCGATCTACAAGCCCACGCGGGTCATCGGTAAGAGCACGGTCACCTCGGGCCAGGTCGCCTCGGTGACCTGGAAGCGACTCAAGGACGACACGGCCTACGCCTGGTTCGTCACCGCGCGCTCCACCGGCGGCGGCGTGACCGCCTCCGAGCCGAGCGTCTTCGTCACCAAGGACGAGCACGGCCGCCCCGGCACGTGGGGGCCGGACTCGCCCATGTACCACTGGTTCAACCGCTAACTCAATCCCCGCCGCCCCCGGACCCCGGTCCGGGGGCGGCCCTTCATCTACATGGAGAGACGAGACATGCGCCGCATGCGCTGGTTGCCCGCCGTCGTCCTCGCCCTGGTTCTCGGCGGTGTGCTGGCCGACCTGGCGCGTCCCGCCCCGGCGGCGGCGCATGACGCGACCACGACCGCCCACGCCGAGGTGACCGGCTCGGGCCTGAACGTCAAGGCCGTGCTCGACCTCGAGTACGACCTCCTCATGAAGTCGGCCTGGCTCTACGCCGAGGCCTACGACGCGAAGGAGCGGACCGAGCAGCTCCGCCAGCTCAAGATCAACCGCGATGCCGTGACCGACTATGTCACGCGCCGCTTCGCCGTGGCGTACGCCGGCAAGCCGTGCACGCCGGCCCAGGTCGGCGACGCGGACATACGGATGCGCGGCAAGGCGGCCTTCGCCGTGCTCACCTACACCTTCGCCTGCCAGGGCGAGAGCGGGGGGACGCACGAGATCTCCAGCGCGTTGTTCCCCGACGCCGAGAGCTTCGTCCACAGCACGAAGACGATGGTCCGCTACGAGCTCGACGGCGAGACGGGCTCGGCCGTCCTGGAGGGCACGGCGCCGACGGTGAAGGTCGGCGAGCACCAGGCGTCGAGCCAGATAGGAGAGTTCTTCGTGCTCGGCGCCGAGCACCTGCTGTTCGGCCTCGACCACATCTTCTTCCTGCTGGCCCTGGTCATCGGGGCCCGCCGCCTGCGCGACGTCGTCGTCACGGCCTCCGCCTTCACCGTCGCCCACAGCATCACGTTCCTGCTGGCGGCGATGGGGGTCGTGGACGTCCCGGGAGCGATCGTCGAGCCCGTCATCGCGGTGTCGATCATCGTCGTGGCGGTCGCCAACCTCCTGGGCCGCGACGAGGACAAGCTGGGCAAATGGCGGCTGCCGATCGTCTTCGCCTTCGGCCTGATCCACGGGCTGGGCTTCGCGGGCGCGCTGGACATCAAGGAGAGCGGGTCCTGGGGGCTGCTCCTGTCGCTCCTGAGCTTCAACCTCGGGATCGAGGTGACGCAGCTCGTGCTCATCGCCGTGCTCTTCCCGCTGCTGGTGCTGCTGCGCCGCACGTCCGCGGCCCGCTGGGCGGTGGCCGCGATCTCGGTTCCCATCGTGGCGGTCAGCCTGTACTGGTTCTTCGACCGCATCCCGCTGCCGCTCTGACGGTTCCGCCTACCTATGAGGTAATCGACGCCCTTACGTGTGCCCCGGCAGGATGTTCCTCATGAGGCCGCCGGGGCGGCGGCCCGCTGACGAAGGAGCAAGCCATGAGCGCGTACGCCCTCGCCCACCTGCGTCCTGTTGCGGAGCCGCACGAGGAGGTGTTCCAGTACATGGAGCGCATCCAGGCCACCCTGGACCCGTTCGGCGGCAGGTTCGTGGTGCACGGGGCGCCCGTGGAGGTGCGTGAGGGCGAGTGGCCCGGCGGGCTGGTGATCATCGAGTTCCCGTCGATCGAGCAGGCCCGCGAGTGGTACGACTCGCCTGCCTACCAGGAGATCCTGCACCTGCGTGCCGACCACATCCCCGGTGACCTGGTGCTGGTGGACGGCGCGGAGCCGGACCACGACTCGGCGGCGATGGCGGCCGCGATGCGGGCCGCGGCGAACCGCTGAGGTCCCGCCAAAGGTGAACGCGGCATGCACGTTTTGTTAGGAAACGCGTCATTTGCACCCTCTACCGTGCCGGGCATGAAACGCATCTCCCTGGCGGTAGGCGCCGCCGCGCTGGCCGTGGGCATCGCCGCGACCGGCCCCGCGTCCTACGCCACCGCTGCCGCCACGCCGGACGGCGCGGCCCGGGCCACGCTGACCGGGTTCGCCTCGCTCCCCGCGCAGACCTTCGTGCCCGGCAGCGAGCCGTCCGGCTCCCAAATCGGTACGGCTCCGATCAACGGGGTGACCCCGCCCTTCTCCGGCCAGCCGGTCCAGGGGTTCAGCGGCATCGTCCGGCGCGGCGACGGCACGTTCGACGTGCTGTCCGACAACGGGTACGGGAACAAGGCCAACAGCGCCGACTTCCTCCTGCGCGTCCACCGCATCAAGCCGGACTTCCGCGCGGGCACCGTGAACGTGCTCGGCGGGTTCAACCTGTCCGACCCGCAAGGCCGGGTGTCCTGGCCGCTGACCAGGGCCGACCGCAAGCTCACCGGCGCCGACTTCGACGTGGAGTCGATCGTGCGGGCCGATGACGGCACGTACTGGATCGGCGACGAGTTCGGCCCGTTCCTGCTGCACTTCTCCGCGCGGGGCACGCTGCTGGAGGCGCCGATCGAGCTGCCGGGCGTCAAGGCGCCCGAGAACCCCACGCTGAACGGCGCGACCCCCAACCTGGCCGGCAGCAAGGGCTTCGAGGGCATGGCCCGCTCCGCGGACGGGCGGTGGCTGTATCCGCTGCTGGAGGGCACGGTCAACGGTGACCCGGCGGGCACGCTGCGGATGAACGAGTTCGACGTGCGCAAGCGCGCCTACACCGGCAAGCGGTGGACGTACCGGCTGGACAGCCCCGCCAACGCGATCGGCGACGCCATCGCGGTGGACCAGCACCGCTTCCTGATCATCGAGCGGGACAACAACCAGGGCGACGCGGCCGCGCTCAAGCGCGTCTACCTGGCCGACAGCCGCGACCGCGACCACGACGGCGCCATGGACAAGACGCTGGCCGCCGACCTGCTGGACCTGGCCAACCCCAAGGGGCTCGGCGGGTTCGGCGAGACGTTCCGCTTCCCGTTCCAGACCATCGAGGACGTCGTCATCCTGGACGACCGTACGCTCGGGATCCTCAACGACAACAACTTCCCGTTCTCGTCGGGACGCACGCCGGGCCGGCCGGACAACGACGAGTTCATCACCGTTCGCCTGCCCTGGCGCCTGCACGCCCGCTGACGGGCGGAGGTCTTCCCGGCGGCCCGCCGGGAAGGCCCTCAGGCCGAGGTCATGTGGTTTGACTGGCGGGCGAGCCAGGTGGTCGGGTGCCGGCGGATCTGGTCGATGGAGGTCAGCGCGGCGCCGATGACGGCGGCGTCCGGGCCCAGCAGGGCGGGCCGGAGCGTGATGGGCGCCCAGGCGGCGGTCAGCACGCGCCGGTCGATCTCGGCTCTGGCGTTCGCGGTGAGCCAGGACGCCAGCAGGGAGAAGCTGCCGCCCAGCAGCACGGTGTCGATGTCGAGGATGTTGAGCATGTCGGCCAGCGCGATGCCCAGCGCGGTGCTGGCCGCGTCGAGGGCGGCGATGGTGGCGGGGTGGCCCGCCTCGGCCCGGCCGGTGGCGGCGGCGTCGGGGGTGGTGCCGGCCGGCGCGGGCTCGTCGCCGAGGACGGCGGACAGGCTGGCGTACGTCTGCAGGCAGCCGCGCGAGCCGCACGGGCAGGCGTTGCCGTCGGGGTAGACCGTCACGTGCCCGAGTTCGCCGCTCCAGCCCCGGGCGCCGCGCATGAGCTGCCCGTCCAGGACGATGCCGGCGCCGATGCCGAGCCCGCCGGAGACGTACACGAAGCTGTCGAGGGTGTTGTCGCTGGCGTAGAGCTCGCCCAGGGCGGCCAGGTTGGCCTCGTTGTCCACGGTGATCGGCAGATCGAGGGGATGGAGGGCGTCGCGCAGCAACGCCTGGGCGTCGACGTCGCGCCACCCGAGCTCGGGCGCGGACTGCACGATGCCCGCCTGCACGGGGCCGGGGACGGCGAGCGTGGCGGTCAGGACGGTCAGGTCTTCGGCGGCCGTGGCGTCGATGGCCGCCCGGGCCATGTGGGCCAGCCGCCCGAGCACGTCGGGAGCGCTCCAGCCGGAGTACGTCGCGGGGGTGAAGGCCAGATGGCGGACGGTGCCGGTGAGGTCGACCACGCAGGCCGCCAGGCCGTCCGCGCGGATGTCGAGCCCGAGCCCGGCCGGCCCCTTCTCGGACAGCGTCAGGCCGACGCGGGGCCGCCCCGCGCGCCCGTTGTGCGACAGGCCGGCCTCGGTGATGAGCTTGCCGGCCAGGAGCTCCTCGGCGATGCGGGTGATGGTGGGGCGGGTCAGCCCGGTGACCGAGGCGAGCTCGGTGCGGGAGATGGGGCCGTCGGCGGCGAGGATGTGGCGGAAGACCAGCTCGAGGTTGAGGGTGCGCAGGTTTTCCTGCCGTACGGGTTCTTCGGACTGGCGGGGCCTGCTCGGCCGGACGCGCGCGGTCATGCGGCCGACCGGGCGGTGCCGGCGAGCTCGGCGGCCGTGGCGGCGGTGACGGCGCCGTCGATCACCACGGTGACGACGTGCCGGTCGATGCTCTCGCCGGGCGCCAGCACGAGCGGCTCGTCCCAGGCCGGAGACGAGCACACCCCGAGGTAGTCGCGGGCGCGGACGAACCACCTGTCCCGCGCGCCGGCCTCGCCGGCGTGGGTGAAGAGCGTCGTCCAGGGGCGGCCGTCGCGGTCGCGGCCGGTGACGGCCACCCAGTCGGCGGCCTGCCCGTGGACGCGCTGGACGTCGGCGCCGTCCGGGCTGAGCACCTGCGCGGTCATCCAGAAGACGGACGCGGCCACGAACAGCCAGATGTAGGCCTTCATCCGGAT